>JAOTVC010000099.1 GCA_029863585.1 Alphaproteobacteria bacterium
CTCGAACCCGGCAAGGCTTGCTACATCCCGGTGGCGCATCGGGCCGGTGCGGCGCAAGGGGCGCTGGATCTTGGCGACGGCGGCCATGGCAAGGCCGGGGACGGCGGCCTGGTCCCGGGCCAGATCGCCCGCGACAAGGCGCTTGAGATGCTGGGCCCGCTGTTGGCCGATCCTTCGGTGCTGAAGATCGGGCACAACATCAAATACGATGCCGAGATATTCCTGACCCACGGCGTCGAGGTCGATCCCGTCGACGACACCATGGTGCTGTCCTACGTCCTGGATGCCGGCCTCCACGGCCACGGGCTCGACGAACTGGCGGCCCTGCACCTCGATCACACGACCATCAAGTTCGCCGACGTCGCGGGCTCGGGCCGCAACCAGGTGACCTTCGACAAGGTGGCGCTGGAGACGGCCCGGGATTACGCGGCCGAAGACGCCGACATCACGCTCCGGCTCCACGACCTGTTGAAGCCGCGGCTGGTCAAGGAACACCTGACCTCGGTCTATGAGACGCTGGAACGTCCGCTGATCCCCGTGCTCGTCGACATGGAGCGGGCCGGGATCAAGGTGGACCCTGCGCGCCTCAAGGCGCTGTCCGACGATTTCACCAAGCGCCTGGCCAAGCTGGAAAAGGACATCCACAAGCTGGCGGGCCGTGAATTCAACGTCGGCAGCCCCAAGCAGCTGGGCGAGATCCTGTTCGAGGAGATGAGCCTGACCGGCGGCAAGAAGGGCAAGGCCGGGGCCTGGTCCACCGGGGCCGACGTGCTCGAGGACCTCGCCGCCCAGGGTCACGACCTGCCCGCCCGGGTGCTCGATTGGCGCCAGCTCGCCAAGCTGCAATCGACCTACACCGATGCCCTGCAAAAGCAGATCAATCCCGATACCGCCCGGGTGCACACCTCCTACGCCATGGCCGTGGCCTCGACCGGCCGGCTCAGCTCCACCGATCCCAACCTGCAGAACATCCCGGTCCGCACCGAGGAGGGCCGCAAGATCCGCGAGGCCTTCGTTGCCGAGAAGGGCACCAAGCTGATCTCCGCCGACTACTCCCAGATCGAGCTGCGCCTGCTGGCCCATGTGGCCGACATCGCGGCCCTCAAGGAGGCCTTCCGGGAAGGGGCCGACATCCACGCCCTGACGGCGTCGGAGATGTTCGACGTGTCGCTCGAGGACATGGACCCGATGACCCGGCGTTCGGCCAAGGCGATCAATTTCGGCATCATCTACGGCATCTCGCCGTTCGGCCTGGCGCGCCAGCTCGGCATTCCCCAGCAGGAGGCCAAGAATTACATCGAGGCGTATTTCAAGCGCTATCCCGGCATCAAGGACTACATGGAAGACACCAAGGCGTTCGCCCGCGAACACGGCTATGTCACCACCATCTTCGGGCGCCGGGTGCACACGCCGGGCATCAAGGCCAAAGGGCCGCACAAGGCCTTCGCCGAGCGCGCCGCCATCAACGCGCCGCTGCAGGGCGCCGCCGCCGACATCATCAAGCGCGCCATGATCCGGGTGCCGCCGGCGCTGGAGAGCAAGAAGCTCAAGGCCCGGATGCTCTTGCAGGTGCATGACGAATTGATCTTCGAGGCGCCCGCGAAAGAGGCCGAGGCGACCGCCGAACTGGTGGCGCGCGTCATGGCCGAGGCGCCTTTCCCCGCCGCCAACCTCTCGGTGCCGCTCGAGGTCGAAACCGGCATCGGCATGAGCTGGGCCGAGGTCCACTGACAATGCCGCGGGCCTGAAGCGCCCACCCCAAAGGGAGAACCGCCGTTGGATCCGGTGCCCGTCCGTGTCCAGGCCGCCGTCTATGCCACCGGCCTGTTCAGCGCCACCCAGACCAGCCTGATCGCCGTCGTGGTGCCGCTGTGGCTGCTGCATCTGGACGCCGGGCCGCTGATGACGGGCCTGGCGCTCGGCAGCTACAACTTGTTGCCGTTCCTGTTCTCGGTCCATGGCGGGGCGGTGATGGACCGGCTCGGCGCCCGCCGGGTGATGGTGGCCTTCGCCGTGCTGGGGGCGGCGACGCCGCTGCTCTATCCGCTGCTGCCCTTCGTGCTGGCGGTCTTCGCCCTGCAGATGATCGGCGGGCTGGCCTCGACCATGGGCTGGGTCGGCGCCCAGACCTTGATCGGCCAGATGATGAAGGGCAGCCCCAAGCATGCCGGGCGCTTCACCTCCATCGGCGTGCTTGGCAACATGGTGGGCCCGCCGCTGGTGGGCGCGGGCTGGGATTTCATCGGGCCCTGGGGCGCCTATGGCGTGCTGTTCGCCTGGACCGTGGCCCAGCTTGGCGCCGTCCTGGCGCTGCCCCCGGCCAAGGCCGGGGAGGTCACCGATCCCGACGGTCGCCTGCGCGCCCGCGATCTCGCCCCCGATATCCGGAGCTACACCTCGGCCTTCGCCCTGATGGCCCTGCCCATGGTGACCTTCGTCGTGCTGCTGTCGATGGTGCGCCTGACCGGCCATTCGATCCAGAGCTCGTTCTACGTGATCTACCTGAACGCCCAGGGCCTGACGGGAACGGCAATCGGCTTGCTTCTGGCCGCCGGTGCCGTGGCGGCGGCGCTGGGGGCGCTGGGGGCGGCGCCGCTCACGCGGATGATGCATTCCTCCTGGCTGCTGGCGGTGACCTCCTTCATCTCGCTGCTGGCCATCGTGGTGACGCCGCTGCTCGGCCTCTACGCGCTCTTCCTGCTGGCCCAGGTGGTGCGCGGCGCCACCGTCGGCATCTCGACGCCGCTGATCATCTCCGACATGTCCCATGCGGTGGGGCCGGACCAGGGCAAGGCGGTGGGGCTGCGGACCATGGCCAACCGGGGGACCTCGACCGTGACGCCCATGGCCATGGGGGCGCTGGTGGCGTGGTTCGGCCTGGGCGGAAGCTTCCTCGCCGCCGGCATCGCCATCGGCGTCGTGATGGCCGGGATCATCGTCTTTGCGCGGGCCAAGAAGATCCTGTGACCTCCCGCGCCGGTTGGCCGCTGGGTGTGGTCGGCCGCGCGGTGCGAGAGACGCTTTATTTAGAAATATCTTTAATTAGAAATATATTTAAATAAATCGTTTTTCGGAGCCCCAGCCGGCTCTTCGGGGCACGGGGGCCCGCCTCCCCGTCCCATCCTTCGACAGGTCCATCCTTCGACAGGTCCATCCTTCGACAGGTCCATCCTTCGACAGGCCCATCCTTCGACAGGCCCATCCTTCGACAGGCTCGGGATGAGGCTGCTTGGCCGGCGGGCCCGAAAAGGGGGGTTGGCCCATCATATAACGGGCCTGACCATGAGCTTGTCGAAGGGGAGGCCTTCAACATCACGGCGCGCAAAGGAAAAGCGCCGGCCCCATCCGGGACCGGCGCCGAAAACTCGATGTAACCTGCTCAGGCGGCGGCGTGGATCGCCGCTTCCTTGACGCTGTCGGAGACCTGCGGCTCGAACTCCTTGAAGTTCTCCTCGAACATCCGGGCGACCTCGTGGGCGGTCTTGTCGTAGGCCTTCTTGTCGGACCAGGTGCTCTTCGGGTTGAGCACGTCCTTGGGCACGTCGGGGCAATTGTTGGGTACCAGGACACCGAAATTGGGATCCGGCGTCATCGGGATATCGGCCAGCTTGCCATCCAATGCGGCGCGCAGCATGGCACGGGTGTGGCCGATCTTCATGCGGCTGCCGACGCCGTAGGCGCCGCCGGTCCACCCCGTGTTGACCAGCCAGCAGTTGGTCTTGTGGCGGGCGATCTTCTCGCCGAGGAGCTTGGCATAGACCGTCGGATGGCGCGGCATGAAGGGGGCGCCGAAACAGGTCGAGAAGGTCGCCTCGGGCTCTGTCACGCCGCGTTCGGTTCCCGCCACCCGGGCGGTGTAGCCCGACAGGAAATGATACATCGCCTGGTCCGGCGTCATGCGGCTGATCGGCGGCAGCACGCCGAACGCATCCGCCGTCAGCATGACGATGTGATCGGGATGGCCGGAGGTCAGGGTTTCGGAGATGTTGGGGATGAATTCGATCGGGTAGGACACACGGGTGTTTTCGGTGAGTTTGTCCGAACTGAAATCAAGGGCGCGCGTCACCGGATCGATGACGACATTCTCCAGCACCGTGCCGAAACGGTGGGTGGTGGCGTAGATTTCCGGTTCGGCCTCTTGGGACAGGTTGATCGCCTTGGCGTAGCAGCCGCCTTCGAAATTGAAGATGCCGTTGTCGGACCAGCCGTGCTCGTCGTCGCCCACCAGGATGCGCGATCCGTCGGCCGACAGCGTCGTCTTGCCGGTGCCCGACAGGCCGAAGAAGATCGCGGCGCTGCCGTCTTCACCGACATTGGCGGAGCAATGCATCGGCATCACGCCTTGGGCGGGCAGCAGGTAGTTGAGGACCGAGAACACCGATTTCTTGATTTCGCCGGCATACCAGCTGCCGGTGATCAGCACCTCGCGCGCGCCGAAATTGACCAGCACGCAGATGTCGGAATTGGTGCCGTCGGTCGCCGGGTCGACGTTGAGCCCCGGCGCGTGCAGGATGGTGAAGCCCGGATCGAAGCTTGCCAGCGCATCGTCCGGCGGCTGGATGAACATGTTGCGGGTGAACAGCGCGTGCCACGCGGTATGGGTGACGACCCGGACGTTCAGCCGGTAGTCGATGTCCGCCCCGGCGTAGCAGTCCTGGATGAACAGGTCGCGGTCCTTGTAGAAGTCCAGGATCTTCTGGCGGACGCCCTTGTAATGGGCTTCCGAGATCGACTGGTTGACCGACCCCCACCAGATGTTCTCGCGGCTGGTGGCTTCCTCGACGATGAACTTATCCTTGGGCGAACGGCCGGTATATTCGCCGGTCTCCACCACCAGGGCACCGCCCGGCGCCAGCAGCCCTTCGGACCGCCGAATCGATTCCTCATAGAGGCTGGGCGCCGCCAAATTCCAGTGGGCGGACCGCGCAGCCTTGATGCCGTGCCTGTCGAGCCCGATGTTGCTCTTTACTGAACCCCGTTCTTCCACAATATCTCTCCCGGTTGCGCCCGGAACGGTCTCGGGCTGCCCTTATATACGGTCTCGCCGTATGGGATGCCACCCCGGAATTGAGAATCGTTCTATCTTTCGGCGTGAGGCTGTCCGTGGGCCGCATGGTTAATCGGGGAATCCGGCGAAAACCTTTGGAACATAAGGCTTACGGCGATTCCCAGCACGATCCAGAAGACGGCCTGGGCGGCCAACGCCGCGGCGCTGAATTGGGCGGCAAGGTCGGCGGCAACGGCCGATCCGCCGCTCCCCGGTTCCGGCCCGCTCAGAATGAACGGCAAGGCCAGCAACCCCCCGCCCGAGAGCCGCAACCAGGGGCGGGCGGCGAAGGCGATCAGGGCGAGCCCGATCCCGGCCGACCCCGCGGCAAGCAGCCAGGCGGCCTGGCGCGCCGCCAGTCCGCTTTCGGCCATGCCGGGCAGGTGGGGCGGCACCACCAGGGCCGGCGCCAGGGCGAAGACGGCATACCCGGCGGCCCCCCACAGCGTGCCTTCCACCGCATTGGGGCGGCGTCCGGAGAACGCGATGGCGCCGGCCAGCAGCAGGCCGAACCCGGCGCCGGTCAGCAGGCTGGCGATCAGGGTCAGCCCCGTGCGCAACAGTGGATCCGGCCGCGCGGTGAGGCTGAGCACCGTGGCGGCGCCCTGTTGCCTGGCCGCCAGCGCCTGGGCCTTGGCTTGGGCCTCGAACACCTCGGCCTGTTGGATCAGCGGCAGGACCTTCAGCGTCTGGGCCGCGAACCCGAGGGCGCCGGCGATCAACCCCGCGAGCAGGCCGGCCAGCAGGACCCGACGGGTCATCGCGGCGGCCCCGCGGCGGCAGGGGCCTCAGTGGCAGGGAAAGGTGAACCCATGGCGGGTGTCGTGGGCGGCGTCGTGGAGCAGTTCCGAATGGGCGAAGCCGGTCCCGAGTAGGAGAAAGGCGCCCAGCAGGACGGCGATGGTCCCGGCATGAAGCCGCTCCGACAGGCCGCCATGGAGAATATGGGATCTAAGGTCGTCAATTTTCGCCATCGGTTCGTCCCCCTGGCATTCCAAAGGTTCTGCGCGACGGCCCGGCAAAGATCCGAGGGGCCCGGTTCGTGTCCCGGTTGCCCGACCGGCGCCTTAGTGAAACAGCCCCTCGGCGAAGGCGACGCGCCAGGCGATGGACATCCCTAGCACCATGGTCGCGGCCCCGACCGATGCGGTCAACCCACGGAAAGCCCAAGTCATGTGCCGTGCGGTAAACCTGAGCGGAAGGGCGATGGCGCAGGACAGCATCGCCATTCCGGCAACCGAACCAAGGCCGAACAGCAACATATAGGCCAGCCCCATCCACACCGACTGGATCGTTGACAGGGTCAGCAGCACCAGGGCGGCGGAGCCCGCCAGGCCATGCACGGAGCCAACCACCAGGGCGCGCCACGGAAGGCCCTTGGGGTGGGCATGGGCATGGGCGGCGGGGCTGTGGCGCATCGCCTGCTGGTGGCGGTGGGCGTGGAAATGTTCGTTGCCGCCATGGGCGTGGGCATGGAAGTGGGCGTTGCGGCGGATCATGCGCACCATCACGTCGATCCCCAGCCCTACCAGCATCAGTCCCACGGCGAATTCCAGGGCCAAGGCCATGGTTTCCGGCACCACCCATTCCAGCACCAGAACGATGGTGCCGATCAGGAACAGCGTTGCGGTGTGGCCGAGTCCCCAGGCCACCCCCATCCTGGTTGTTTCGCCCACCGATCGGCTGCCCGAAGCCAAGCTGGCCACGGCGGCGACGTGGTCGGCTTCGAGGGCATGCTTCATTCCGATGAGAAAGCCAAGCCCCAGTACATAGAGCATATGTTTTGGTCCTTACCCCGTGAATTCTTCTTGTTTTTGCAGCCTTGCACTGCGGGCGCCTTGGCAGAAATGCGCTGGCTTCATCATAGGTAAGGTTCGGCCGGAGTCAACAATACCCCCATACACATAATGGATATGGGGTGATTGCCCTCAAATCGCCCTATTTCCGGGGTTCCGTGGCGCTGGTTTCCCTATGGATGCCCGTTCATTTGGTGCAGAATGGTGCCATTCGGGACGTAAACTGTGTCATTCGCTAGAATGCAAAAAACAAGGGGATGAACATTGGCCCGGACCATCGCACTGGTCGATGACGATCAGAATATCCTGACCTCGGTGTCCATGTCCCTCGAAGCCGAGGGTTTCGACGTCGACACCTACACCGACGGCGCCAAGGCGCTGGCAGGTCTTGCCGACCACCCGGTGGATCTGGCGATCCTCGACATCAAGATGCCGCGCATGGACGGCATGGAGTTGCTCAACCGGATCCGGCGCAATTCCCAGATGCCGGTGATCTTCCTGACCTCCAAGGACGACGAGGTGGATGAGCTGCTGGGCCTGCGTATGGGCGCGGACGATTACATCCGCAAGCCGTTCTCCCAGAGGCTCCTACTGGAACGCATCCGCGCGCTGCTGCGCCGCTCCGACGCTATTGGGGCGCCGCCCAAGAACGGCGCCATTGCCGCCGGCGGCGACGACGGCACCATGACCCGGGGCGAATTGATCCTCGATTCCGAACGCCACCTGTGCACCTGGCGCGATACCCCGGTGCAGCTCACGGTCACCGAATTCCTGATCCTGCGCTCGTTGGCCGAACGCCCGGGCCACGTCAAGAACCGAGATCAATTGATGGACGCCGCCTACGGCGAACATATCTATGTCGATGACCGAACCATCGATAGCCATATCAAACGCCTGCGGCGCAAGTTCAAGGCCGTCGATAGCGAATTCGCCCAGATCGAAACGCTCTACGGCTTGGGCTATAGGTATCGCGAATCTTAAGGGCAAGAGCGGGCGCGCCGGGGCCGCTCAGGCGGCCGGTGCCCTGGCAGGGGATGACCGGTAAGGATGGCGGTCGAGACAACCGAACGGGAGGCGCGGGTCGAGCGGCCCGAGAAGCGACGCGCCCGGTCCGAAACCGCCCGGCGGCCCGCGTCTTCGGCGCTCGGCGTCGGCAGCTCCCGTCCGCCCAAGCGATTCCGGTCCCTGACCTGGCGGGTGCTCGCGGTCAACCTTCTGGGACTCGCCATCCTCGGCGCGGGATTGCTCTATCTTGACCGTTACAAGCAGAGCCTGATCCAGGACCAGCTCGATTCGCTGGTCACCCAAGGCGGCATCTTCGCCGCCGCCCTGGGCGAGGCGGCGGTCACCACCAACACCACCGTCGGCCGCGATTTCCTGACGCCACAGGCGCGCCCCATCGTCCGCCGCCTGGCGGCGCCCGCCGGGCTGCGCGCCCGCCTGTTCGCGGCCAATGGCGACCTGATCGCCGATTCCCGGTATTTCGGCACCGCCGGGGGCAAGGTGCAGGTTACGGTGCTGCCGCCACCAGAGGAGACCGGCCATTCTTTCCTGGGATCGGTGGTCGACGTCTATGACTGGATCGTACGATTGTTCCCCGAACGCCGCACCTATCCGCACTACATGGAGCATGCCGAGCCCCGGGCCGAGCATTATGGGGTGACCCAGATGGCCCTGGTGGGGGAGATCGGGCGCGAGGTCCAGATCGACGACGACGGCCGGTTGGTGATGTTGGTCGCGGTGCCGGTGCAACGCTACAAGCAGGTGCTGGGGGCGCTCATGCTGTCGGTGGACGAAGAAGCCATCGAGAACAGCCTGCGTAACGTGCGGCTCGAAATTCTCAAGGTGTTCGCCGGCGTCATTTTCGTCACCGTGCTGTTGTCCCTGTGGCTGGCCGGAACCATCGCCCGCCCGGTGCGCCGGCTTGCCGCCGCCGCCGATCGCGTGCGCTCGGGCCGCGGCCGGGAAAAGGAGATCCCGGACTTCACCAAGCGGGGCGACGAGATCGGCGATCTGTCCGGCTCTCTTCGCGACATGACCCAGGCGCTGTGGACCCGCATGGAGGCGATCGAGAGCTTCGCCGCCGACGTCGCCCATGAGATCAAGAATCCGCTGACCAGCCTGCGCAGCGCGGTGGAAACGGCGGCGCGGCTGGACGACCCGCAACAACAGCAACGCCTGATGTCGATCATCCTGGATGATGTCCAGCGGCTCGACCGGTTGATCAGCGATATTTCCGATGCCTCCCGCCTGGACGCCGAGCTCTCGCGCGCCGGCATGGATCCGGTCGACATCGAGGGCCTGTTGGAGACCCTGGTGGAGGTGGAACGGATCACCGCGGAACGGCGCGGCCCCGATGCGCCGCAGATCCGCCTCGATCTGCCCGGCGAGGCGCCGCTCAAGGTCATCGGCATGGAAGACCGTTTGGCCCAGGTGCTGCGCAACCTCATCTCCAATGCGGTTTCGTTCTCCCCGCCGAAAGGCGTGATCACGCTCCGGGCCGAGCGCCGCGGCCCGTGGCTCCGCATCTCGGTCGAGGACGAGGGCCCCGGCTTGCCGCCGGGCAAGTTCGACGCCGTGTTCGAGCGGTTCTACACCGAACGTCCCGAAGGCGAGAAGTTCGGCACCCATTCCGGATTGGGCCTGTCCATCTCCAAGCAGATCGTGACCGCCCATCATGGACGCATCCGCGCCGAAAACATCGAACGCGACGGACGGGTGGCCGGTGCGCGGTTCGTGGTCACCCTGCCCGCGGCCGAAGATGGGTGAACCGCCGCCCCGTCCGACCGAGCACGGCACCTGCGTCCTGATCGATGGCGCCGGGGTCCTGCTTCGGGGGCGGCCCGGTGCCGGCAAGTCGGACTTGGCGCTCCGGCTGATGGATGACGGCGCGCGGCTGGTGGCCGACGACCGGGTAGAGCTCACCGCCCGGGACGGTGCCGTGATGGCGCGCGCGCCTGACCCCCTCAAAGGTTTGATGGAGGTCGGCGGCATCGGCTTGATCCGGGTGGATCCCGAGCGGCTGGCGGCCGAGGCGCGGCTGGCGCTGGTCGTCGACCTGGTGGAGGCGGATGCGGTGGAACGGCTGCCGGCACCGGACAGCGCCGAACTGCTGGGCATTGCGCTGCCGCGCATCGACCTGGCGCCGTTCGAGGCGTCTGCCCCCATCAAGCTGCGGCTTGCGGTGGGGCAGGGCGCAGGGGTTATAATGCCCCAGCCATGACCGTCTATCCCTGAGTGCCGGCGAGGAGCGGGCCCGGTCCCATGACCATCCATCAAGAGCGACGATGAACGGCGCGCGCGCGTCCGGCCGGACGGCGGGGGCGGAGGCCGGAGCCGCGCCCAAAAGCCGCCTGGTCCTGGTGACCGGCATGTCCGGCGCGGGACGCTCTTCGGCGCTGAAAACCTTCGAGGACATGGGCTTCGATGCGGTCGACAACATGCCGCTCGGGTTGCTGTGGGCGCTGACTTCGGGCCAGCAGCAGCTGTCGCGCGACCTTGCCGTCGGTGTCGACATCCGAACCCGGGATTTCGGCGTCGATCCGGTCCTGGCCGAGATGGACCGGGTCATGTCGGGCGGCCGGATCGAAGTGCAGTTGGTGTTCTTCGATTCCTCGGACGAGGTGTTGCAGCGCCGCTTTACCGAGACCCGGCGCCCTCACCCCCTGGCCGCGGACCGGCCGGTCCTCGATGGCATCGCGCGGGAGAGGCAGTTGATGAAGGCGCTCAGGGATCGGGCGGACCTCGTCATCGACACCACGGATTTGACCCCCGGCCAACTCAGGCGCATGTTGACCGGACACTTCAACAGTGTGAAACCGAACCGGCTCACCGCATTCGTCATGTCGTTCTCCTATCGCAACGGGGTGCCGCGCGAATCCGACCTGGTGTTCGATGTCAGGTTTCTGGCCAATCCCCATTACGAACTGGAAATGCGCGAAAAGACCGGCCTTGCGCCGGATGTCGGCGCCTTCATCGCCGGCGACCCCCGGTTCGATCCGTTCTTCGATTCATTGACACGGCTGATGGCGGTGTTGATCCCCGGCTATATCGACGAAGGCAAGAGCTACCTGACCATCGCCGTCGGGTGCACCGGCGGCCGGCACCGCTCGGTCTTCGTCGCCGAGCGGCTGGGCGAATGGCTGAAAGGGCAATCCCTCAACGTGGCGGTCAATCACCGGGAGGCGGTGGTGGATTCGCAAGGTCAGCAGGGAGCGGCGCCATGAGCGGCGGCAGCGGAGCATCCGGGGACACGATCGGCCTCGTGCTGGTCACCCACGGCGCGGTGGGCGAGGCGCTGCTCGATGCGCTGGAGCACGTGGTGGGCACCCAGGAGGCGGCGATCTGCATCTCGATCGCGCCCGACGACGATGTCGAGGCCCGGCGGGCGGAAATCCTCGATGCCATCGCCAAGGTGCAGACCGGTGGCGGCTGCGTGGTCATGACCGACATGTTCGGCGGGACGCCTTCCAACCTGGCGCTGTCGGCCATGAGCGTGGAGGCGGTCGAGGTGATCGCTGGGGTCAATCTGCCGATGCTCATCAAGTTCGCTTCCGTCCGTTCCGCCTTGCCCCTGGCGGAGGTCGTGACTGAGGTGCAGGAGGCGGGCCGCAAATACATCAACATCGCCTCGAGCTTCCTCAATCCCTCAGATGACGATTGAGCGCACGTCTCATGCCGCCGCCTGAGCCGGGTCTCTGGAAGTCCCGGCGTGTCACCATCACCGGGAAGCTCGGCCTTCATGCCCGACCGGCCGCGCGCTTCGTCAAACTGGCCCAGACCTTCGATGCGGAAGTGGAGGTCGCCAACCGCGCCGGACGGGTATCGGCGGGCTCCATCATGGGGCTGATGATGCTGGCGGCGGCGACCGGCTCCAAGATCGAGATCCGGGCGCGTGGGACCCAGGCGGCGGAAGCCCTGGCCGCCCTCGCCGAATTCGTCGAGGGCGGCTTCGGCGACGACTGAGCTTGCGCCGCGCGCCGCGCCGGGCCCTGGCTCAAGGCGTTCGGCCCCTGGCGCCAAAAAAGCGCCGCAATTTTGCTTGCCAGAAGCCATATATAAAAATATAAGCCTGTCTTTATATTTTCTTCAGATTGCCCGTTTATCGTCCATCCAAGCCCCTCCGTAGTGCGTCAAAGGGCGCCGCGGATGCCAAGGAGAAGGATCGTGAATACGAAAACAGCCGCAGCCGGCGGCTTCACAGACTGCAAGGTGGCCGATCTCGGCCTCGCCGAATGGGGCCGCAAGGAGGTCTCCATTGCCGAGACGGAGATGCCGGGCCTGATGGCGCTTCGCGAGGAATACGGCGCTGCCCAGCCGCTCAAAGGCGCGCGCATCGCCGGTTGCCTGCATATGACGATCCAGACCGCGGTGCTGATCGAGACCTTGATTAGCCTTGGCGCCGAGGTGCGGTGGAGCTCCTGCAACATCTTCTCCACCCAGGACCAGGCCGCCGCCGCCATCGCCGCCGCCGGTATCCCGGTGTTCGCCTGGAAGGGCGAGACCGAGGAGGAGGCGCTGTGGTGCATCAAGCAGACCATCGAAGGCCCCGATGGCTGGCGTCCCAACATGATCCTGGACGACGGCGGCGACCTGACCCGGGTCATGCATGATGATTATCCGGAGCTCATGGCCGACGTGAAGGGCATCTCCGAAGAGACCACCACCGGCGTTATTCGGCTGTTCGAGATGCAGAAGAAGGGCGAATTGCTGTCGCCCGCGATCAACGTCAACGATTCGGTCACCAAATCGAAATTCGACAATCTCTATGGCTGCCGCGAGAGCCTGATCGACGGCATCAAGCGGGCCACCGACGTCATGCTGGGGGGCAAGACCGCGGTGATCGCCGGCTACGGCGATGTCGGCAAGGGCTGCGCCGCGGCCCTCGACGGCCAGGGCGCGCGGGTGATCGTGACGGAGATCGATCCCATCTGTGCCCTGCAGGCGGCGATGGAAGGCTTCCAGGTGATGACCATGGAGGATGCCGCGCCGATCGGCGACATCTTCGTCACCGCCACCGGCAATATCGACGTCATTACCATCGACCACATGCGGGCCATGAAGGACCGCGCCATCGTTTGCAATATCGGTCATTTCGACTCGGAAATTCAGATCAGCGCGCTGCGCAACATGTCCTGGGACGAGATCAAGCCCCAGGTCCACGAGGTCACTTTCCCCGACGGCAAGCGGCTGATCGTGCTGGCCGAGGGGCGCCTCGTGAACCTCGGCTGTGCCACGGGCCACCCCAGCTTCGTCATGAGCTTCTCCTTCACCAACCAGGTGATCGCCCAGATCGAGCTGTGGCAGAACCACGACCGCTACGACCAGGATGTCTATTTCCTGCCCAAGCATCTCGACGAGAAGGTGGCGCGGCTCCATCTCGATCATGTCGGCGTCCGGCTCACCAAGCTCTCCAAGGCCCAGGCGGACTACATCAGTGTCACCGTCGACGGCCCGTTCAAGCCGGAACACTATCGCTATTGACCCGTGCCGCCGGTCGCCCCGAAGGGCGGCGGCCACCCGTCCCCAGGGCCCTCCGGCCGGGGCGGCCGCGCCGCCCCTGAGCTAGGCAGCCGGGGGGCGCCTTCGGAATGGTTCAAACTTGGGGAGCCTTGCTCTAAACTGCGGCCGTGCTGGACCCACTGAAATTCGATCCTTCGCGGCAGGTCGCCGCCGCCGCTCCCCTCGCCGTCATCGGCGCCGGGTTTGAAATTCCGACCGCCGTCATGGTGATCGGCGGGGTGCTGCTGTTGCTCGCCGTGGCCGCGGTCGTGACCGCCCTGCGCCTGATGCGCGACCTGGTGCGGGTCCGTAGGGCCCGGGACGCCGCCGAAGCCCATGGCGCGATGATGGACGCCGCGGCATCGGGTGCGCCGGGCGCGTTCTGGGCTTGGGCGGTGGATGCGGCCGCCGACGATCCCGGCACCGCCGGCGGCAACATCGGCCGGCTGTTCGGGCCGGGCGGACCGGGGGTCGAAAGCTTCGACGACATCATCGCGAGTTTCGGCGGACAGGGACATGCCTTGCGCGACTGCGTCAGGGCGCTGCGCCGGGACGGCACGATGTTCGCCCAGACCGCCGAAAGCGCCGATGGCAGCCATACCTTTACCACCCGCGGAACCCGGGTCGGCGGTGGGGACGATGGCGGCGGTTACGACGTGGTGTGGTTCCGCGATATCAGCGCCACCATCCGCGAATCCACCAGCTTGCGCGCCCGCAACGAAGAGCTTTCCGCGCTCAACGCCGAATACCGCAATACCCTGGACCACACCGGCATTCCGGTCTGGGTGCGGGACAAGAACCTGGACCTGGTCTATTGCAACCAGGCCTTCGCCGAGGTGGTGGAGGAATCCTCGCCCGCCGCCGCCGTTGCGGCTGCCGCGGAGATCGTCGGCGGCCCGGCGGGCTGGGGGCGCGAGCTCGCCCGGGAGGCTCAGTTGAACAGCGCCGCGGCGTTGCGTTCGGCCCATGTGGTGGCGAACGGCAGGCGCCGTTTCATGGAGATCACCGAGCTGCCCATCGGCAGCGGCGACAGCCGCTGGCAGGTCCTCGGCTTTGCCGTCGACCGCACCGAATCCGATGACATGCGGGCCGAGCTCGACCGCCATGTCATGGCCCATGGGGAGGTGCTGGAAAGCCTCGGTACCGGCATCGTCATCTACGGCGCCGACACGCGGCTGAGTTTCGCCAACACGGCGTTTGCGCGCCTGTGGGGCCTGGACGAGGAGTGGCTCAAGACCGAACCCACCCACGGCGAGGTGCTGGAGGACCTGCGGGCGCGGCGGGTCTATCCC
>JAOTVC010000288.1 GCA_029863585.1 Alphaproteobacteria bacterium
GCTGCTCCAGGCGATGGCCTGGGTGCTGTTGCTCAGCCCGCGCTCGGGCTGGATCAACCATTGGCTGATGGACTGGTGGCAGCTCGAATCCGCCCCGTTCGACATCTACACGCTCTGGGGAATGGCGTTCGTGGAAGGCCTGCGGCTGGTGCCCACGGCCTTCCTGATGCTGGTGCCGCTCTTACGCTCAATGGACCCGGCGCTGGAAGAAGCCGCCGCCATGTCCGGCGCCCATCCGCGTTCGACGCTGCGCAAGGTGACGCTGCGCCTGATGCTGCCGGGGATTCTCGCCGTCGTCATCTATCAGGCGATGACCGCGCTGGAAGTGTTCGAGGTGCCCGGCATCCTGGGCCTGCCGTCGGGCATTTACGTGTTCTCGACCAAGATCTATTCGATCCTGCATTCGGTCTCGACCCTGCCGGCCTACGGCCAGGCGAATGCGCTGGCGATCATCTATGTCGTCATCGCCATCGTCGCGACCTATCTCTATTCCCGAGTGATCTCGCGCTCGGAGCGCTTCACCATCATCACCGGCAAGGGCTACCGGCCAAGGGAGCTGGATCTCGGACGCTGGAAGTGGCTGGCGGTTGCCGGCGTGCTGATCTTCCTGATGGCCTCCATCATCCTGCCCTTCCTGGTGCTGCTGTTCGTATCCTTCCTGCCGTTCCTGCAGCAGCCGACCTGGGCGGCCTTCCAGAACATGACGCTGGAACATTACGAAACGCTGTGGCGGGCGCCGATGATCGCCACGGTCATGAAGAACACCATCCTCATGGTGGTGATTACATCGACCCTGACCGTGATCGTCTCCTTCCTGGTCTCCCTGGTCATCGTGCGGTCCAAGTTCTGGGGCCGCAAGATTCTGGATCAGCTCGCGTTCATGCCGCATGCCATTCCCGGCATTGTCATGGGCCTGGCGTTCCTCTGGGTTTTCCTGCAGATGAGCAAATACGGCATCCCGCTTCATGGCGGCGTCTGGGCGATCTCGATCGCCTTCACCATCGGCTTCATGGCCTACGGCACTCGCGCCATGAACGCCGCCATCCTGCAGATACACAAGGACCTGGAAGAAGCCGCCCAGGTCGCCGGCGCCCGGCATTGGCGCACCATGTGGCGGATCTTCTATCCCCTGATGCTGCCGACCTTCGTGGGCGTCTGGGTCTGGACCATGCTTCACGCCGTGCGCGTCGCCGGCAAGCCGCTCATCCTCTATGAGGGCGCGGAGAACCAGGTGCTCGCCATCCTCATCTGGAACATGTGGGATGAAGGCAATATCGAAGGCGTCGGGGCCATCGGGACCCTGCTGATCGCGGGCCTCCTGATCATCACCCTGGGGCTCAGGCTGATGGGCTTCGGCCGCGGCGCCGCCATTCAGAAAAGCAGTTCCGACTAGGCAACGGGGTGGCGGGATTTAACGCTCGCCACCCTCCACCACCAAGCCCTGGTCGCGCCAGCGCAGCATCCCGCCGGCCAGGTTGGCGATACGCCGCCGCCCCGCCTGGCTCAGGATCGCCGTGGCCCGGGCCGATCGTCCGCCGGCACGGCACACCGCCACCACGGGTTTGTCGTCCGCGACTTCGTCAACCGAATCAGAGAGCTTGCCGAGGGGGATGTTGACGGCACCCGGAATATGCCCAAGCGGCCCGGTGAACTCCTCCCCTTCCCGGACATCCAGCACCAGAAGCTCCGATAGGTGCTCTTCCACCCAGTGGGGCTCGACCTCGGGCACACCGGCGAATGTCATATAGATCGGCCCCCAGGTTGCCGCCATCAAGCCATCGGCCCCCGCCGGGATATCCGTGCGGCCGCATTTCTTGTTGGCGGGCACCGCGATCTCCATCAGCTTTGGATGGGGCAGCCCCAGATTTTCCACGAAGCCGACGAAATCGTCTTCGCTCAGCGCGCCGCCAAGCCGCGGGTTGAACTGCTTTTCCTCATCCACGCTGGTGGCCATGAGGCCGCGGTAATCATGCGCCGGATAGAGCAGGCAGGCGCCGGGCAGGGAGAAGATCCGGCCGTGCACCGAGCGGTAAAGCGTGCGCGCATCGCCTTCCTGGAAATCCGTCCGCCCGCAACCGCGAATGAGGAGGGCATCGCCGGTGAAGGCCCGGCTTTCGTCATCCAGCACGTAGGTAATGCAGCCAGCCGTATGGCCGGGCGTCGCCCGCACTTCCAGGTAGCGCTCGCCGAAATGGACACGGTCGCGGTCCGCGAGATAGCGATCCGCGCCCTCGGCGCCCGAGGATTCGGAGAGCCCGATGCGGCTTCCCAACAGCGTCTTGAGGGCGCTGGCGCCGGTGACGTGATCGGCGTGAACATGGGTTTCGAGGGTAAACAGGAGGGTCAGGCCGAGTTCGCGGATGAGCGCGGAATCGCGCTGGACATGCTCGAACACTGGGTCGATCAGGACCGCTTCCCGTGGCCCCGAATCGGCCAAGAGATAGGTGTAGGTCGAGGACTGCGGATCGAACAATTGGCGGAAGATCAGCATGGCGGCGCTCCAAGGGCCCGATATCCCCACCGGCGGGAACCGGCGCGGACCGGTGGGAATTCTAACGCCTTGCCCCGCAAAAAATACCCCCGGCGCCGGGCCGGGGGCAAATTTTTCGTCCTCCGCGGCGCAATCGCGCGCGCCGGGAAGGATCGGCTCAGGATCCCGGATCGGGAACGAACCGGATATAGGGCTTCGGCGCTTCCCAGCCGCCGGGGAATTTCTCCTTGGCGGCGTCGTCGGAGAGCGCCGGCACGATGATCACGTCCTCGCCGTGCTTCCAGTTCACCGGCGTCGCCACCTGATGGCTCGCGGTAAGCTGGATCGAATCCAGGACCCGAAGGATCTCATCGAAATTGCGGCCGGTGCTCATGGGATAGGCCAGGACCAGCTTCACCTTCTTATCCGGGCCGATGATGAAAACGTTGCGGACCGTCTGGTTGTCCGCCGCGGTGCGGCCTTGGGAGCTATCGCCCGCGTCCGCCGGAAGCATGTCGTAAAGCTTGGCGACCTTGAGGTCGCTATCGCCGATCAGCGGGTAATTGGGCGAGAACCCGGTGATGTCCGCAATATCCTTGGCCCACTTCTCGTGATCGTCGACGGGATCGACGCTAAGCCCGATGATCTTGCAGTTGCGCTTGTCGAACTCCGGCTTCAACTTCGCCATGTAGCCGAGCTCGGTCGAGCACACGGGGGTAAAGTCCTTGGGATGGGAAAACAGGACCGCCCAGGAATCGCCCATCCATTCATGGAAACGAATTTTGCCCTCGGTGGTTTGCGCCTCGAAATCCGGAGCGGTTTGGCCGATTTGCAGTGTCATGGTCATTCCCCTTGTTTTCTTCGTCAGACTGTT
>JAOTVC010000101.1 GCA_029863585.1 Alphaproteobacteria bacterium
GTCCGCCGCGCCCGCCTCTACTCCCCCCTCTACTCCCCCCTCTGCGCCCGCCGCCCGGGCCCGGACCCGCATCACCGCGCGCACCGCCTCGCCCATCGATCCCAGATGCACCGGCATGTGCGGCGCGTTGGCGATCAGCGCCCCGCCGGCATCGAACACCGCGCAGGAGAAATCGAGGCGTTCCTTGATGTTGACCGACTGAGCCGTGTTGGCGAGGGCCGCGCCCATTTCCTCGGCGATTGACATGAACAGGTTGTTGAACACCTCCAGCATGACCGGATCGGCGCTTGTGCCGGCGGCGAAGTCGCGCGCCGGCGGGGCGGCACGGTTCAACAGCAAGAGATCCTCGGCGCTGACCCGCGCCCGCCAGCCCGGCTCGATCACCGTGGTGGCGCCGTCCTCCAGGACGATGGCGGGGCCGGGAATCTCATCGCCGGGGACGAGGTCGGCGCGAGCGAACAGATCGATCTGTTGCGCCGCTCGATCGACCACGGCCGCCGCCCGGCCCGCGGGCCGAAGCGGCCCGGCCCGGGTCGGCGCCCGCGCCAGCGCCGCGGGATCGACGCCGGACGCGCCGATGCCTTCCACCGAAACGGCCTCGGCGACCAGCGCGGCCTGCGCCATGGTGAAGCCGAAGCGCTTCTCATGGGCTGCTTCGAAGGAGGCTTTGGCGTCCTCGAACTCCGCGAAAGGCACGATCAGGGCGGTGTCGGTGCCGCGGTAGCGGAGATGCAGCCGGGCGTGCACGGTGATCGCCTCGGCGGCGACACCTTGGGCGGCCAGGGCGTCGCGCGCCGCCGCCGCAAGATCATCCAGTTTGGATGCGAGGCCGTCCATCAGGCCCGGCTCGAACACCTCTTCCACCGCCGCCTCGCGCAGTTCGGTCAAATCGGCGAGCCCCATGCCCAGCGCCGACAGCACGCCGCCGAGCGGATGGATCAGGATCTCCGTCATGCCGAGCGCATCGGCGACGCGGCAGGCGTGCTGGCCGCCGGCGCCGCCGAACGAGACCAGGCCGTAGCGGGTCACGTCGCGCCCGCGCTGGGTCGAGATCTTCTTGATCGCCGCCGCCATGTTGTCGACGGCGATGCGCAGGCACCCTTCGGCGACGTCCTCGGCCGTCATCGCCCGGCCGGTGGCGGCGCCGGCCGCTTGCGCCAAAGCCTCGAACGCGGCGCGCGCCGCCTCGGCGTCGAGCGGCTGATCGGCGCCGGGGCCGAACACGGCGGGAAAGAATTCCGGGCGGATGCGGCCCAGCACCAGGTTGGCGTCGGTCACGGTCGGCGGCCCGCCCTTGCGATAGCTTGCCGGCCCGGGATCGGCGCCGGCCGATTCGGGGCCGACCTGGAAGCGGCCGTCGCGGAAATGGAGGATCGAGCCGCCCCCCGCCGCCACCGTGTGGATCGCCAGCATCGGTGCCCGCAGGCGCACGCCCGCGACCTGGGTTTCGAAATCGCGCTCATAGGCGCCGTCGAAATGCGCGACGTCGGTCGAGGTGCCGCCCATGTCGAAGGTGATGATGCGCCCCATCCCGGCGAGGCTTGCCGTCTTGACGGCGCCGACGATGCCGCCCGCCGGGCCCGACAGCACCGCGTCGCGGCCCTGGAAGCGTCCGGCGTCGGTCAGACCGCCATTGGACTGCATGAACATCAGCCGCGCGCCCTTGAGCGCGGCCGCCACCCGCTCGACATAGCGCGCCAGCATCGGCGTGAGGTAGGCGTCCGCCACCGTGGTGTCGCCGCGCCCGACCAGGCGCATCAGGGGGCTCACCTCGTGGGAGGCGGAGACCTGGGTGAAGCCGGTCTCGCGCGCGATGGCGGCGACGACGCGCTCATGATCGGGAAAACGCCAGGCATGCATGAACGCGATGGCGCAGGCGCGGAAGCCCGCATCATACGCCGCCGCCAGCCCCGCCCGCGCCGCCTCCCCGTCCAGGGCTGCGATCTCCGCGCCGTCCGCGGTGACGCGGCCCGGCACCTCGATGACGCGCGCGTGCAGCAGGTCCGGCAGCCGGATGTCCAGGGCGAACAGATCGGGCCGGTTCTGATAGGCGATGCGGAGCGCGTCCTTGAACCCTTCGGTCGTCACCAGCACCACCGGCTCGCCCCGGCGTTCGAGCAATGCGTTGGTGGCGACGGTGGTGCCCATCTTGACCGCGTCGATGCCGGCGCCGGGGATCGCCTCGCCGGGCGCCAGGCCGAGCGCCCGGCGGATGCCCTCGATCACCGCGTCGTCGTAATGATCCGGGTCCTCGGACAGCAATTTGAGCGCCCGCACGCCGCCATCCGGCGCCCGCGCCACCACATCGGTGAAGGTGCCGCCGCGATCGATCCAGAACTGCCAGGGATTTGGCTTGGCCATTAAAACTCAACATTTTGGAATCACAAAAAATCGCTCAACGCTCGAGAATGCGATCTGCGATCGGTCGAGCTTGTATTCCATTATAAAGCTTCCTAAATTTTAGTGGTTGAACTCATCGCGGGCGCTGGGTCATACGATGCCGGTGTAGCCGTGGGTGGGCATGGCCGCAGCTTAGCTGCGATCATGCGGGTCGATACAGTGCTTGGATTCAATCAAGCGCAGTGCCCCGTGAGATGCTCGGGCCCGACCGTTGAGCTGAAAGCCGTAGCCACACTCCAAGCCGGGGTTCGTCACACGGCTGATAGCTCTTTATTCTCGGTGAGCGCGAGCGCGAGTGTCGCGATAGCACTTGACATTGCCAAAAACCAATTATGTTGGAGGCTGGAGATATGCGAAATGCGACATGCAAAAACGTGCCAATTGGGCGCGAAGGGCGAGGGCGATATTTATTGTCTTCGCCGCGGCACTACTCATCGCGGGCGCTGGGTCATACGATGCCGGTGTAGCCGTGGGTGGGCATGGCCGCAGCTTAGCTGCGATCATGCGGGTCGATACAGTGCTATCATTCAATCAAGCGCTGTGCCCCGTGAGATGCCGAGGCCTCAACGGTCGGGGAAGTGGCCTAGTGATGAACCCCGACGAACAAATGGAGGCTGGGGTATTTGCGGGACTTAAATTTTGAAATCCGCCGGATGGATAACCTTCATCGCGCCTGGGGAGTGGTGAAGGCGAATGTGCTCGCATCCGGAAAGGATGAGTTTCGAGCACAAGTTGAACAAATTTCGAGAAATCCTATCGGCTATCTTCGTTCTATACAGGGACGACTTCAAAGAAACACGTTTAAATTTGGGTTGCAACGTGGAGTGCCGATTCGAAAGAAGACTGGCGGTCATCGCCCAATAGTTATTGCACCAATTGAAAATCGGATTGTTCAGCGCGCTATTCTTAATGTGTTGCAGAGTGACTACCCTAACGTCTCATCTCGGCTTGGAGAAATACCTACGATTATTCGCACGAGAACAAGTGTCGGCGGCGTGCCGGAACGCGGAGTACCTGACGCCATAAAAGTTGTCCAGGAGGCGATGGACAATCACCAAACGACCTATTTGAGGTCAGATATAAAAGCGTTTTTTACTAAGATTCCAAAAATTGACGTTGTCGACCTTGTAAGGGACCAAACTAAAGACGCCGACTTTGCAAACTTCCTAGCTCAAGCCCTTACGACACAGTTAGAAAATGAAGAAGAAATAAAGGGGCTCGTACATCTGTTTCCAACCACTGACAGCGGCGTTCCTCAGGGTTCGTCGCTGTCTGCATTATGTGGAAATATCGTTTTGAGACGGTTTGATAAAGAACTGAATGGACGTGGCATTACTACGATTCGCTATATCGATGATTTCGTGATTCTCGGTCCTTCCGAGAGGACTGTAAGGAAGACCTTTCTTTCAGCGGAAAGGATCCTGAAAACGACTGGCATGGAGGCCTACGACCCGGAAAGTGATCCAGGAAAGGCCGAGAAAGGACATTTGAAGAATGGCATGGACTTTCTCGGATACAGGGTTTTAATCGATTCTGTGATGCCGTCGCGGACGTCTCGGCAAAGGTTTCTCAACGATCTTCGAACCACCATTCGAGATGGCAAAAGAAGAATTTCTGACCAAATCAGCTTTGATGGGCCGAGAAGAGCCGAGAAAACTTATGTCCAAATTCTAGATCATTTAGACAATAAGATTAGAGGATGGGGCGATGCATTTTCCTGCTCAACGACTACGCTTCCCTTCACGCAGCTTGATAAAACGATTGACGATCTCTTAGCCGGTTTCGACGATTGGTATGCTGCTCGAACGAGGCGCCTGGATGGCAAGACAAAGCGCAGAGCAAGAGGTATCGCCTTACTTTCTGATACCCCTTTTCATGAACCCTCCGAGGACACATCCAAAGAGTTTAGAAATGACCAGTCTGTGTCACAGGCCTCATGACTTATTTTTGATTTTTTTTGCGCGTCCTAATCCAGTGTCCGTGCAAGCCGCGATGAACACATAGATGCATCAACCTCCACGATCGATCCGGAACTGCCAAGTGTCGGGGGTTGTCATGGGAATCGTTCGGTTTGCGAGCGAGAAGCGGTCGCAGGTTTAGTGCGCAGTGCTACCCCTGCGCTGAAGAACTTATTATACTAATCATTTGAAAGGCCGTCTTCCGGTCTGCCGCCGCTCTCGAGAATACCGATCGAGCGACGGGGCAACGAACAAGAACCAACAAGTGGAAGGAGCTAACGCCATGAGCAGCACCTTGGAGGACATGTCGGCACGGACCATCACCGATGACATGAAGGCCGCCGCCGATTCCATTCCTGAATTCATCGTCTCCGCCGACAGCCATGTGGATGAGCCCATCGACCTGTGGCACGGGCTATCCGACGACATCCGTGCCGAAATTCCGGAGCGCATCCCGTTCCCGGAGGGCACAAGGCCCGCGGGCGGAGCGGATCCCAAGATCCGCATCGAGCACATGGATTTGGACGGCATGTCGGCCGAGGTGCTCTATCCCACGGCGGCGCTCAAGCTGTTCGAACTGGGGCAGAAGGCCCAGGAGGCCGCCTTCCCGATCTACAACGATTGGATCGCGGAGTATTGCAAGACGGCGCCCAAGCGCCTGTTCGCGGTGCCCTGCCTCGCCGTCTTCGACATCGACAAGGCGGTCAAGGAGTTGCAGCGCTGCCATGACATGGGCCTGAAAGGCGGTCTCGTCTGGCAGGTGCCGCATCCGGACCTGCCGGTGATGTCGGACCATTACGAAAAGCTGTGGTCGGCGGCGGAAGAGCTCGGCTCGGTCATCAACTTTCACATCCTGACCGGCTATAACTACAAAAAGGGCGAAGGCGGCGGCATCAATTACAAGGCGGGCACCGACCGCAAGACGGCCATGGAGCGCATGCGCGGGTCGGTCAACATCAAGACCGCCGACGCCGTCACGACGCTGTTCGAGCTGATCTTCTCCGGCGTGTTCGAGCGCCACCCGCGGCTCAAGGTCGAGCTGGTGGAAAGCGAGATCGGCTGGATGCCCTTCATCCTCCAGCAGTGGGATTACTACTACAACCGCAACTTCCGCCCGGGCGGGGCGCACGGCGAATACGCCATCTCCCGCCTGCCGAGCGAGGTCTTCGCTGACCACGTCTACGCCACCTTCATGGACGATTCGGTGGGCTCGCAGCTGCTGGCGAAATGGGGCGAGCGCAACTGCATGTGGTCGAGCGACTATCCCCACGGCAACATGACCTGGCCCAATTCCCGCGCCTTCCTCGCCAAGCAGATCGGCGACCTGCCGCGCGACAGGCAGGAACGGCTCTTGAGCAAGAACGTCATCGAGCTCTACGGCCTCGACGTCTGAGCCCGCTTCCCTTCGATTGGGAAATGAAGGGGCCCCGTCTGGGGCCCTTTCTTTTTGCGCGCGCGGCTCAAGCCTGACCGAGGAGCCGGAGAGCGTTCCCCGAAAACACTTTTTCCCTGTCGGCGGGCGGAAGATCGAGCGCTTCGACCGCGGCGATGCATTTGTCGATCGGCCCGTAGGGGGCGTCGGAGGCGAACACCACGTGCTCGGTCCCGAAGAAGCTCAAGCCCAGCTTCAGGCAATCGACCGCCCCGTGCATGGCGGTGTCGCCATAGAACATCTTGAGGTAATCGATCAGATCGCGGCTGAGCGCGTCCTTGTAGGGCTGGTAATCCTCGTCGTCGGACCGCCGGCCGAGGTTGCGGAAGGCGGCCGCCAGGCGGGCCTCGTGATAGGGCACGAGGCCGCCCAGGTGATGGGTGATGATCTGGAGCCCCGGGTGGCGTTCGAGGGTGCCGGTCAGCGACAGCCGCATCATGGTCAGCGACGTCTCATAGGGCCAGCCGATGGAAATCCAGGCCTCGAACCGGCTGATGTCCTCGGAATTGAAATCGACCGTCGCCGGGGTGCGGGCGGGGTGCAGCCAGATCGGCTTGCCGGCTTCCGCCATCGCCGCGAAGACGGGCGCGAAGCGCGGCTCGTCCAGCGGATGGCCGGCGACGTTGGTGAAGAGCTGGACGCCGGCAGCACCGAGCTCCCGGCAGGCGCGGGTGGCCTCCCTGGCGGCGCCGTCCGGGTCGGTCAGGGAGAGGGCCGCGATGAAGCCGGCGAAGCGCTCGGGATGGCGCCCCGTCAGGTCGGCCAGCGCGTCGTTGGCGGCGCGGGCGAGCTCCGCGCCCTGGGCGGCGTCGGCGAAGTCCTCCAGCGGCGGGTTGGGCAGCGCCACCACCTGGCGGTAATCGCCGTACCCGTCCATCGCCTCAAACCGCGCCTCCATGTCGAACAGCAGCTTCATCGACCGGGTGCGCTTGCCGATGGGCCCGAGGTCGAGGCCCAGCGCATCGATGCGCTTGAACACGTCGGCGGGGAAAACATGGGTGAAGATGTCGATGATCATGGCGGCGCGAGACTCCCCTCTTTGCGCCCCGGCGTCGGCACCGGGGCCCGCGCCAGCCTAGCCGCCGATCCCCAACCCGCGCAATTGCCGAACCGTGGCCTCGGCATCGGTGTGGGTGACCCAGCGGCCGCCTGCCTGTTCCCACAGGTGGCGGTACTTTTCCCAATCGTCGATCAGGATGTCGCCCGGGCGCGCGTGCAGCGCCTTCTCCCGCGAACGGCAGCAGCGCACCTCGACATCCCCGCCCAGGTGCTTTTCCGCCCAGGCGCGCTTGTTGTCCGGCGCCTCCTTGACCGACCAGGGGACCCCGGTCAGCACGATGGGCGAGAGGGGCGCGATGAAATCCCACAACACCGCCAGGTCCGCCATCGGCGGGATATGGAGATAGAAATCGCCGACCGCCCGCACCGCGGTCCAATCGACATTGTCCGCCGCCTTGTCCGGACGCGCGCCGAACACCGCCTCGTGATGGGCGTCGAAATCGGCGAGTACGCCGTCCATATCGACAAAAATCTGCATGGGTCTTCCTCGCGCAACCGGACCACCCTTTACCTGGGACTTCGGTATATATTTACAAGTCCAGAACCATGATCGCCCCGCCGTACGGGGGAGAGAGGTCTCAATGGCGACGGTTTCGAAACGCGCCGCGGCACAGGCCGCCTGGAGGCGCCTGGTCGACCATCTGGAGGGTATCCGCAAATCGAGCGGCGCGGAGCTGCTGGCCTATCCCCAGCCCGCCACCGAGTGCGATTTACATTACCGCGATCTGTTGGAACGCCGGCGCGACGTCAACGCCGAACTGTCCGCCCTTCGCGACGACCCGCCGCCCGATACCCCCGACGCCGCCTGGCGTGCGCGGTTGATCGACCGCCTCACCGCCTCGGCCTTCGCCGACGATGTGCTTCGTGCTGAGGTTGCCCGCCTGCTGGCGGAGGAGGATGCGCCGATCTAATCCCTGGGCGCCGGTGCGCGATCGGCGCTGAACGCGAACACCATAAGAATCTCATGGGCAGGATGGCGCCTGACGGGCGCGCGGTTGGTCCGGTGCGGCGCCGCGCCCACCCGGCTTGAAGGAACCAAAACGAGATGAATGCAAGCGACACTTATGCACTCGCCGTCCACGCCGGCGCCGGAAACGACATCCCCGGTGAGGCGCCGCCGGGCACGGAGGACGAACGGCGCTCGGCCCTGCTCGCCGCCTTGCGCGAGGGCGAGGCGATCCTCCAAGCGGGGCGCACGGCGGTCGACGCGGTCGTCCATGCGGTCGTCGCGCTTGAGGATTGCCCGCTGTTCAACGCCGGGAAGGGATCGGTGCTGGCGGCCGACGGCACGGTGGAAATGGATGCATCGGTCATGGACGGCGCAACCGGGCGCGCCGGCGGGGTCAGCACCGTCACGACCCTGCGCAACCCTGTCCTCGCAGCCCAGGCGATCTTGCGCCATTCCCCCCACGCCATCCTCTGCGGGCCCGGCGCCGAGACTTTCGCCGCCGCCCATGGCCTCGCGCGGGAAGACAACGCATGGTTCCGCACGCCCCACCGCATCGACCAACTCCGTCGCGCCAAGGAACGCGGGGCAGGACAGGAACGGGAGTCCACCGGCACCGTCGGCGCCGTCGCGCGGGATCGCCTCGGCAACCTCGCCGCCGCCACCTCCACCGGTGGAATGACGAACAAGGCGCTCGGGCGCGTCAGCGATTCCTCCATCCCGGGCGCGGGCGTATGGGCCCGGAACGGTATCGTGGCGGTCTCGTGCACGGGAACGGGCGACGACTTCATCCGCAACGCAACCGCTTATGAGATCGAAGCACTCGTGGCACATCGGGGGCGCGGCCTCGCCGAAGCCTGCAACGAGGCCTTGCAGCGGATCGCCGCCCAGGCCGGGAATGGCGGGGTGATCGCGGTCGATGCCGGGGGCGCCATCGCCGCGGTTCGCGCCGCCGACCACATGGCCTGGGCCTCGGTAAGGGAAGGCGAAGACCCCGCTTCGGGGTTGGGAAGCGCGGGGCCGGTTCGTTACGAAACCGGCGCCGGCGCGTAATTCGCGCGGCTTTTGAATTCCCGGAAGCCAGCGCGCAGGATGTTGCCGTAGGAATGCTGGGGATCGCCCTCGACCGCCTCGCCGGTTTCCGTGATCAGATGCTTGCAATGGAAGGCCCGGGCCAGCGCGATGCGCGCCGCCATGATCGCGCCCTGGCTGCCGCGGCGGCGGAAATGGAGGTCCGTCGCCCCCCAGTCGAGCCAGCCGAAGCCGTGGTCGACGAACAGGCCGCCGGTGCCGGCCGGCGTTTCGCCGTCGAAGCTCAGGAACAGATGCCAGCGCGGATCGTGGGCCAGGCCCGCGACCAGCGGGCGGGTGGCCGGAGACATCTCGAACGAGTCGCAGGCGATGCGCGCGAAATCGTCGGCGTCGGCGCTGCGCACCTCTTCGATGCGCAAGTCCGTCGGAACCGCATGGGGCGGCCCGGGATCGCGGATGAACTTCATCCAGTTGCGCCGGCGCACCAGGCCGAGTTCTTCGATCGCCGCCCGGGCTTCATCGCTCAGGTCCTCATCGAAGGCATGGAGGAAAAATCCGCCGCAGCCGTGCTCGCCATAAACCCCACACACGGCGCGAATGGTCTCGGGCGTCGCCGGTGTTTGGGTGCCGAGGCCGATGGCCCGATTGATGATGATCGAGGGATCCTTGGACGACACCAGGGCCATCACGTCTTCGATCTCGAACAGCCGCAGGCCGAGATCGGCGCGCACCTTTTGCGAACTGTTGTCATAGAGACTCTTGAGCGCCGCCCGTTCCAATGCCTCGGCGGCGCGCTCGGTATCGTTCAGCATGGCGGTCCCCTCCCCCTCGGCATGCGGCCGGAGCCCGATCCGGGCCCCGGCCTATTCTAACGTCATAGCTTTTCCACGACGAGGTCCACGGGCAGGGAATTGGACACGATGTCGTAGACCGGGGAGAACTTGCACAGCGTGCGCAACTCCTCGGCCGGCGCATCGGCATCGACCCGCACCACCACGCGGACATGATGGAAGCCCTTGCGGACCTCATCGCTCACGCCCAACAGGCCCCTGATGTCGAGATCGCCTTCCAACGCGGAAGAAACCGCGCGGACCTCGATCCCCCGGACGGCGGCGTGATAGACCAGCGTCGTCGTCACGCATCCGGCCAACGCGTGGAGCACGTATTCCACCGGATTGGCGCCTTTGTCGGAACCCGCCAGGATCGGCGGCTCATCGTTGTCCAGCACGAAGGGCGTTGTCCGGGTCTCGTCCTCTCCACCGCCGGCGTAGAAGCCCTGGATGGTGCTGCGGTTGTGGCCGCAGGTGATCCAATCGTTCTTCGCCCGGAACTGGCAGGCGGCGAGCGAGGCATCCTCGCTGACGCCGTCGATCACCCCCTGCAGCGCATCGACATCGACGCCGTTGATCGTGGTCGGGGTCTCATTGATCACGGTCTCACTGATCGCAGTCTCGATTGTCATTTTCCGTCTCCTGAATGTCCTATCCATTTGTTTCGGTCGACGGGGCGCATCCCCGAAGACGGTGCCAAGGTAGGCGGCAGCCCTCTTGCCCGATACTGCGCGATGTGTAGTAATCAACTACACAAAGCGTAGTTGGATCCTGGATCGGGAAACGGCGAATGGTGGCATATGGACAGTTCTGCCCGGTCTCCAAGGCAGCCGAAGTGGTGGGCGACCGCTGGACCATGCTGATCCTCAGGGAATTGCTCATGGGCACCCACCGGTTCAATGATTTTCAACGGGCCTTGTCGCGCATCTCCCCCACCATCCTGGCCAAGCGGCTCAAATACCTCGAAGCCTGCGGCGTGGTGCGGCGCCGGCGGGTCTCCGGCCAGAAGGGCTATGACTATCAGTTGACCGCGTCGGGCAAGGAGCTCGAGCCGATGATCGAGACCTTGGCGGTCTGGGGCATGCGGTGGGCCCGGGGCCAGATGAGCGACGACGAGTTGGATGTCGAGCTCCTGATGTGGGACATCCACCGGCGCATCGACACGGCCCGCTTGCCGGCGGGCGAGACGGTACTGTGCTTCACCTTCGAGGACCTGGATAAGTACAAGTCGTGGTGGCTGGTGATCGAAGGGGACGATGTCGACCTTTGCACCGAAGACCCGGGAAAGGATGTCGATCTGTATGTCACGACCAAGCTGCGCACCCTGGTCGAGGTGTGGCAAGGGGACACGCCTTTGGCCGCCGCCATCGATGCCGAGCGCATCACCGCGATCGGAGACCAGCGGCTCAAGCGCGACATGGCCAGTTGGTTCCCGCTCTGCGCCTATGCCGACGTGCCGCGCCCCAAGGTCAAGCGCGCGTGAGCGGTTCGTGCCCACGATGAAAGCGTAATTCGCGTCCCTGTCCGATGCCCTCCATGACCGTCCAGCCCCGCCAAGCCCCCTCGCCCAATTTCGACGCCCGCCGGGCGGGCACGGCCATCGATATTTTGATGCTGCATTACACCGGCATGCTGAATGCCGAGGACGCGCTCGACCGGCTGCGCGACCCCGCCGCCAAGGTCAGCGCCCATTACCTGATCGACGAGGACGGCACCGTTTATGCCATGGTCGCGGAAGGGGACCGCGCCTGGCATGCCGGCGTCTCCTATTGGGCGGGGGAGACCGACGTCAATGGCCGCGCCATCGGCATCGAGATCGTCAACCCGGGACATGACCTCGGCTACCGCGATTTTCCCGACCCCCAAATGACGGCCGTGATCGCGCTCAGCCAAGACATCCTCGCCCGCCACCCCATTCCGCCCGCCCGCGTGCTGGGCCATTCCGACGTCGCGCCGACCCGCAAGCAGGATCCGGGCGAACGGTTCGATTGGGCGCGCCTGGCCGCCGCCGGCATCGGCCTTTATCCGCCGGACGGCCTGGCGCCCCGCGATCCGCCGGCGCCCGAGGCCTTTCGGAAAAACCTCGCGCGCTTCGGCTACGGTTTCGACGGCGATGGGGCGGGCTGGGCGGCGGTGACCGCCTTCCGTCGCCATTTCCGCCCCGATCACCTGAGCGGTCCCGTCGACGGGACCGACGCCGCCCGGCTCGCCTGGCTGCTCGAGGCCGCTGCGGGCGGTTGACCCGCCCCCCGATCCGGCCCACATATAGAGTGTGCCAGATGGCCGGATGGCCGCTCCCCGGATCGCGCAAGCCCCGGGGGGAGGAAAGTCCGGGCTCCACGGGAACACGGTGCCGGGTAATGCCCGGCGGGGGCGACCCTAGGGAAAGTGCCACAGAAAGCAAACCGCCCGGTCCCGCCTTTGGGCAGGCCGGGTAAGGGTGAAAGGGTGCGGTAAGAGCGCACCGCGCCGCCGGTAACGGCGGTGGCAAGGCAAACCCCACCGGGAGCAAGATCAAATAGGGACCCAGGCCTTCGGGCAGGCGCGTTCCCGCGCCGGGTCCGGGTAGGTCGCGCGAGGCGTCCGGCGACGGGCGTCCCAGATGAATGGCCATCCATCGGGGGTCCGCCCCCGGGGACAGAACCCGGCTTACAGGCCGTCTGGCACATATTCTCCAATAGTTCCGTCCGATTTATTTGCGGGCCTATTTCAAGCCCCCTGTGCGCGGGCGTTTCAGCGCGATTTCGCCCATGAAATCCCATCGCCCGCCCCGGCGCTGACAGGCCCCGAAGTTTCCCAGAAAAGAACAATAATCGAACAAACTCCCGCCCAAATCACCGGCGAGGGTAGTCCAATGCAGGGAAAGACCTTGATTCCAAACGATTCAAGAGAACACCGTGGCGATAAAGTCATCGCCCGGGCTAAACCCTGAAATTCCAAGAATTTCCACTGAATTTCCATTGACGCCCATAATATCCCATGATATCCCAGATCATCCCAATTGAGACAGGCGTGAGACCACGCCGCGAGGGGATCACGGACCGCAGCAAAGCGGCGGACGTGCAGAGGGAGACATGGTTTTTCATAGGGGCTGTGGATGGCTTTGTTCCTATCCACGTTTATCAACAAGGTGGACCGCAAGGGACGGGTATCCGTGCCGGCGCCGTTTCGCGCCGCCATTCAGGGCCAGTCCTTCAAGGGCATCATCGCCTTTCGGTCCTACCGCGAAGCGGCGATCGAAGCTTGTGCCATGGACCGTATGGAACGTCTGTCCGACAGCATCGACGCGCTCGACCAGTTTTCCGAAGAGCAGGATGACTTCGCCTCGACCATCTTCGCCGATGCCCATCAGCTGCCGATCGACGGCGACGGCCGCATTATCCTGCCTGCCCCACTCACCGACCATGCCGGCATCACCGACGCCGCCGCCTTCGTCGGACGCGGCGGCACCTTTCAAATTTGGGATCCGTCCGCCTTCGAGCGCCACCAGAGCGAAGCCCGCAGCCGCGCGGGACGCCGCGGCGCGACGCTCAGGCTGGCCCCTCGCGATGGTGATGGATAGGCCGACGCCATGACCGCGAACCATCCTTCCCCTTCCAGCCCCGCGTGGCCCGGCCACGCGCCGGTCATGTTGACCGAGGCCTTGACCGACCTCGCGCCCGCCGACGGCGAGACCTATGTCGACGGCACCTTCGGCGGCGGCGGTTACGCCCGGGCCATCCTGGAGGCGGCCGACTGCACGGTCTGGGCCATAGATCGCGACCCCCTGGCGGTCGCCCGCGGCGCCCGCATGGCGGAAGACTTCGGCGGCCGGTTGACGGTTCTCGAAGGCCGTTTCGGTGACATGGACTCGTTATTGCGCGGACGCGGCATCGACGCGGTCGACGGCATCGTGCTGGACCTCGGTGTGTCGTCCTATCAGTTGGACGATCCCACCCGCGGCTTTTCCTTTCAGGCCGAAGGGCCGCTCGACATGCGCATGGGCGCCGGCGGGCCGAGCGCGGCCGATGCCGTCAACGCGCTTCCGGAGCAGGAACTCGCGCGCATCATCTATGAATACGGCGAAGAGCGCCTGTCCCGCGCCATCGCCCGGGCCATCGTCGCCGCGCGCGCTGAAGGCGCCATCGAAACCACCCAGCGCCTCGCCGAAATCGTGCGCCGGGCCGTCGCCCGCCGCGCCGGGGCGCGCCGGGGCGGATCGCGGATCGATCCCGCCACCCGCACCTTTCAGGCGCTTCGCATTCACGTCAACGACGAGCTCGGGGAACTTTCCCGCGGGCTTGCCGCCGCCGAGACGCTGCTCAAGCCCGGTGGGCGGCTCGTCGTCATTTCCTTTCATTCCCTTGAGGACCGCAGCGTTAAGTCGTTCTTCTCTGCCCGCTGCGGTTCTAGGGCGCGGCCCTCGCGCCATCAGCCGTCCCCATCCTCCCGGGGGACTGCGCGAGAGGCCGCGCCCACTTTCTCTCTGCTCCACCGCGGCATGGTGAAGCCGTCAGCGGCGGAGATCACACGCAACCCGCGGGCACGCTCGGCCCGAATGCGGGCTGCCATCCGCACCGATGCTCCATTGGAGAGCGCGGCATGAGAGGGCGGATCACGCTCTTCTGGATTTGTCTCGCCGTCACGGTCGGTTTCGGTCTCTTTCACGTCAAATACAAGGTTCAAGCGCTCGAGGACGACCTCAGGCAGCTCAACGCGGCAATCACGGAAGAGCAGGAACAGCTTCACGTGCTGGCGGCGGAATGGGCCCATCTCAACCGCCCGGACCGGCTCGAAGCGCTCGCCCGGCGCCACACATCGCTGGTCCCGGCCGGGGCGGACCAGATCGGCACCGTCAAGGCCATCCCGTTTCCCGAGCCGCCCGACACTCTGGCTCATCAGTCTGGGGCTCGTCAGTCTGGGGCTCATC
>JAOTVC010000290.1 GCA_029863585.1 Alphaproteobacteria bacterium
GCGACCGGGCTGAACAAGGGCTATGCCGCGGAAATGCATATCTCCGACAAGTCGATCGGCTTCATGGGCGCCGACGGCATGATCGGACCCGGCCTGGTGATGGCGGCCGGCTCGGCCTTCGGCATCCGGGCACGAGGCAGCAAACAGGTGTCCGTGGTGTTCGGCGGCGACGGCACCTATTCCACGCCGGCCTTCCACGGCGCGCTGAACAATGCGGCTCTGCTCAAGCTGCCGTTCATCTACGTGCTGGAAAACAACCTGTACCACCAGTATGCCCATTACTCGTACTCCTGCCCGATGAAGGACATCGCCGACGCGGCCAGGACCTATCGTATTCCGGGCGTTGTGGTGGACGGCCAGGACGTGCTGCAGGTCTACAACGTGGCCCGGGACGCGGTAGAGCGCGCGCGGGCCGGGGAGGGGCCGACGCTGATCGAGGCCAAGACCTACCGCTACTACAACCACTGGGGTGCGCCTGGCGCCAAACCCGGTGTGTTGGGCGCCTTCGGGTACGATCCGCTGGCGATCTCGTCGTTCCGTCCGGAGCGCGAGGTGCGGGCCTGGCTGGCGCGCGACCCCATCGACATCTTCCGCAAGACGCTGATCAACTGGGGCACGGTGGATCAGGCCGGGGCCGACGCCATCGAGGCCGCCGTGAAGAAGGAGGTCAAGGAAGCCTTCGAATGGGCCGACAAGCAGCCGCTCTGCAAACCCGAAGACGGGTGCAAGAACGTCTTCGTCACGGGCAGCGTCCGCGCCGCCCAGTTCGGTTAGCCGCCTTGGCGGCGATCCGCCCGGAAGGCCTGGCGCCAGCTCGGCGCCCGCCTCCTTGCGGAGGATAAGGAGACAGTAACATGGCACGCAAGAGTTGGATGTATTCCGTCCTCGAGGCTGTGCAGTACGAAATGCGTCAGCGCAAGGACATGGTATGGCTGTTCGAACTGACCCCCCCGGTGGCATCGAATCCGGGCAAGCCGGTGATCAACCTGGAAAAGGAGTTTGGACGCACACGGGTGAACAATACGGGCATCGACGAGATGTGGATGGCGGGCGCCACGCTGGGGGCGGGCCTCGCCGGCGTCACCGCGGTCACCTACATCCCGTATCAGGGCAACGGCATGTGCTTCCAGATGATTCAGAACCATGCCGGCAAGCTGCGTCACATGACCGGCGGAGACGCCGAGATGCCGATCGTGTTCATCCTCGAGATGACCGGTCAGACACCGGGGTTCGCGGGTCAGCATTCCGACTATGAGATCGACACCTATTACGCCCATATCCCGGGCGTGAAGACAGTGATCCCGTCGACCCCGAGGGACGCCAAGGGCATGATGGTCTCGGCGATCCGCGATCCGAACCCGGTGGTCTATCTCTATCCCGCCGGCCTCCGCGACATGGTCGAGGATGTTCCCGACGATCAGTACGAGACCCCGCTGGACAAGGCGGCCCTGCGCACCACCGGCAGCGACCTGACCATCGTCGGCTCCGGCGGCGGCATGCCCGAGGTGCTCGAGGCCACCAAGCGCCTGCAGGAGGGTGGCGTCGGCGTCGAGGCGATCGACCTTCGTTCGCTGAAACCGATGGACACCGAGACGCTGGTCAATTCGGTACAGAAGACCAAGCGCCTGCTGACCGTGGACCAGTCCTACTACACGCTGTGTCCGGGCGCCGAGGTCATCGCCCGGGTGGCCGAGAACGTTGAGGGCGCGCGTTTCAAACGGATCGCCTTCCCCGACGCGCCGCCGCCGGCCTCGCCCGAGATGTTCCTGTGGATGCGGCCGAACGCGGACCACATCATGGGCGCGGCCAAGCAGCTGCTCGGCTGAGGCAACGAGAGGCACACGGATGGGCGTTCGGGGGCGGGCTGCGGCCCGCCCCTGGCGCCCGGCGATGCCGGTGGCGCCGGTGGCGTGACACCCCTGATCTGAACCCGAGACGCGGAGCGCAGCCGGCGATGGACCAAGAACAGCAACACACGACCCGAACCTGCGAACAATGCGGCGGCGCCGACCTCCGCACCGACCAGGTGCGTTCCGCCTTCTGGCACGAAGACCGCCTGGTCGTGGTCGAGGATGTTCCGGCGCTGGTCTGCGGGGCCTGCCATGAGCAATACTTCGACGATGCCACGGTTATGCTGATCGATCTGCTGCGCGGCGACGGCTTCCCGCCAGAGGAAGCCCGCAGCGAGTTGCGCGTACCCGTGTTTTCCCTTCAGGATCGGCTGCGGCGGGACAAGGCGCCATGAACAGGATCAGGAACCTCGCCCTGGCCGTGGCGTGCGCCTGGTTGTCCGGCATGCTGCCGGCGCACGGCCAGGAGACGTCCGATTTCATGCCGAAGGGCGGCAAGACCCTGTTGATCGAGATGCTGGGCCAGCCGCTCGACGCCGCGGCGCTGCGCCCGATCGCCACGGCGCGGCGGAATGAGGAAGAGTGGCTTGCGTTTCTCGCCGATCGGAAAACCTCGATGAGCGCGCGGGAGTTGCGCACCCTTGCCGGTTATCTCGCCGTCAACATGCCGGTGGCCGGGGGCGCGCTGGACTCGGCGCAGGAGAAGGGCGATCCCGGTGCGGCGCTGCCGGCGGACGGCCGCGAACTCGCCTGGAACAACTGCCAGTTCTGCCACTCGCTGTTTGCCAGTCACCTGACACAGGACCGGGACGTGTCGGGCTGGCTGGGTATGTTCGGGTCGCCGTTCCACCGCGAGCTCCAGATGAGCGAACGCGAGCGCGAAACCTTCGCCCGCTATTCGGCCGTCAACATGCCGATGAAACTAGAAGACGTGCCCGCGGACCTGCGGTTCTAAGACGCGCCCGGACTCCGCACAACGCGACGCCCGCAAGAGGATGAGAAAGCCATGACGATCAATCGCCTGTTCCCTTGCTTCGGTATTCTTGGGGTCGCTTTGCTGCTCGCGGGATCCACGCGGGCACAGACCGACGACGTGTTCGCCTTCATCCCGCCGGGGGGGAAGACGCTCCTCACCCAGGTGGCCGAAAGCCGCCCGCCCGCCGAGGAAGTGCGGGCGATGCTGACCGGCACGCGCGCGGGCCCCGAATGGCTGGGATACCTTCGGGGCCGCGCCGATGCGGTCCCGGCGCTTCGCGCGCTTGGCGAGCACGAGTTGACGACGCTGGCCGACTACCTGGCGTCCAATATGCCGCTGCCGGCGGGCGCCTTGCCGGCGGACCCGGGCAAGGCGGACTGGGGCAGGATCCTGCCGCCCGACGGCCGCGACCTGGTGCTGCAGAACTGCCAGTTCTGCCACATCATCACGGTGGTCGTGACCCAGGACAAGACCAGGGACGCGTGGCTCGGCAC
>JAOTVC010000102.1 GCA_029863585.1 Alphaproteobacteria bacterium
AACTTGTGGCGATGAGCGGGAAGTTCAGGAGCAGAACCTTATAAAGGAAGATCACGACACCGATGAGGGCCAGAACGCCTGTCAATACATAGAGGTGTTTTTTGCTCATCGATTCCGTTTCCCCTTCCCCTTACTGGCCCCTGGCCGCGAACCGACCGCTCCAAGCATTTCGGCGCCGACCTCTTCCCGAGACCGACCCATGGTTAAAACTCTATCGGCAAATGAAGTTCACTTCGAGACATTCCCGCTTGCGTCACCGAAGGCGCCAGTCGCCGCAGTTACCCAATCGCTCCTAAATCATTGACGGCGACGCGCGGCAATCGATGAAGTTTCCCACGGCGCGGACCCGCGATGCATTCCCAATTTACGGGCAGTTGGGAATTCACTCCGGCCCGCCCGCAAAGGTGTTCCGGCTGCCGGAGATCGCGCTAGAATGGCCCGTGACGGTGCCGGCCGGGGTCGGCCCCGTCCCCGGCGCGGGACCGCGTGCCGATCCCCTGTCAACTGAAGCACAAGAAGGATTTCGGTTCTTGAAGGATATCGGAAGACTGCTTGAAGAGGCCACGGAGAGGGTGCGCGATGCCGTCGCGGATGGCAAGGTGGCGACCTATATCCCGGAATTGGCGAAAGCCGATCCCGCGCTGGTGGGAATCGCGGTGCATACGATTGACGGGGACACCCACCACGCCGGTGACGCGACCGTCCCGTTCACGCTTCAATCCATTTCCAAGGTATTCGCGCTGGCCGCCCTGATGCGTCTTACGGGACCCGCCGCGGCACTGGATGGGATGCCGTGCGAACCTAGCGGCGATTCTTTTCATTCCATCGTCCGCCTGGAGGAAGAGTCCGGCCACCCCCGCAATCCGTTGATCAACGCCGGCGCCATCCTGGTCTCGAGTCGGTTGCCGGGCGCAAACCGAAGGGAGATGGCGGGCGTCGTAGAGGGCCTTCTGGCGTCGGTGCTGGGCGCCTCCGTCGGCGTGGACGATCAGGTCTATGCATCGGAATCCGCGACCGGCTACCGCAACCGGGCGCTCGCCAATTACATGCAGCATTTCGGGCTGCTGCGGAATGCCGAACGGGCATGCGAGGCGTATTTCACGCAGTGCGCACTCTCTCTTGATGCGGTCGGCCTGGCACGGGCCGGCCTGTTCTTGGCCAATGGCGGGAGCGATCCGATTTCCGGGACCCGCGTTATCGACACCGACAGCACTTGCTCGATCCTGGCGCTGATGGCGATGTGCGGGCTTTACGATCAGGTCGGAAGATTCGCGCTCAGTGTCGGCATTCCCGCGAAAAGCGCGGTCAGCGGCGGGATCCTGGCGATCGTGCCGGGGCGCATGGCCATCGCGACCTATGGGCCGGCGCTCGGGTCAAAGGGCAACAGCGTCGCCGGCATGGCGATGCTGGAATTCCTTTCCCGCGAACTTGACCTCTCCCTGTTCAGGTGAGGCGGAAACCGGTCCTGGAGAAAACCGACGATGACATATTGTGTGGGGGTGGCGGTGGAGGCCGGGCTTGTTTTCGCCGGGGACCGGCGGACCAATGCCGGACCCGATCATATCTCGGAATTCAGGAAGCTCACGGTCTTCGAACAGCCCGGCGAACGGGTGCTGGTGCTCCTGTCGGCCGGGAACCTGGCGGTCACCCAGGCGACGGTTGCGATGCTCCAGGAGTCCGCGTCCCGCGAAAGCGCCGAATCGTTGATGAAAGCTCCCAGCATGTTTCGGGCCGCCCGCCTGGTAGGGAATGTCCTGCGCGAGGTCCATCGGGTCGACGGAGAAGCGCTGGACGAACACAATATCGGCTTCAATGCGGGCTTCGTCCTGGGTGGGCAAATCGCCGGGGAGCCGCCCCGACTTTTCCAGATCTACAAAGAGGGGAACTTCATCGAAGCGACCGTGGATACGCCGTTTCTGCAGATAGGCGAGACCAAATACGGCAAACCCGTTCTGGACAGGCTGATCCGGGTCTCCGCGAGCCTGGCGGAAACCGCGAAATGCGTGCTGGTGTCCTATTCGCCGACGTTGAAAAGTAACGTTTCCGTCGGCTTGCCCATCGACCTTGTCTGTTATCGGAAGGACAGCCTGAAACTCACCTGCCGCACGACCATCGGCACAGACGATCCCTATTTCCAATCTTTGACGACCGCGTGGGACGTCGGGATTGCCGCCCTGTTCCGGTCCCTGCCCGATCCCGAGGTCGGCTGAGGCGGCCGGGGCGGATTGCCGGACTTGCCATGATCAAACCGGGGCCCGTGATCAAGCCGCGGGCCATGGTCAAGCCGCGGGATGGCGATCGACGCCGGAGATTCGGGGCCGCGGGCGTTACCCCCGCGGCCGGGCCTAGACCGGGATTTCGCCCAAGACCGTGGACCGGTGCATGCGCCGGACCTCAGGCGGTGTCACACCGCCGCAGGCGAGATGCAGGGTTTGCCGGTTGTCCCACATCACCAGGTCGCCGGGCCGCCATTTGTGGTGATAGACGAAATCCCGGTTGTCGATATGGGCGAACAGGGCGTCCAGCAGCGGCTGGGCTTGCGCGTCGTCCATGTCCTTGATGCCGATGGTAAAGCGCGGACTGATGAACAGCGCCTTGCGCCCGGTCGCGGGATGGGTGCGGACGATGGGATGGAAGGCATCGGGCGGGGAGACGCGATTGTAGTATGCGTCCGGGTCCTGATGGCGGGAGACCCGTGACCAGCGCGGATTGCGCGCGCGGTTGAAGCTGTGAATGCCGATCAGGCCCTTGATCCGGGTCTTCACCTCCTGCGGCAGCGTCTCATACGCTTTGACCATGTTGGTCCATTCGGTATCGCCGCCGTGCTCCGGCACGATGACAGATTGCAGGATGGTGTAGGCGGTGGGGCGATCCACGTAGGAATGGTCCGAATGCCAGTCGCTTCCCGCATCGGGGATGCCGATGTTCTTGCCGTCCACCACTTCGGTGGAAAGGATCAGCACTTCCGGCTGGTCCTTCATCTTGTACTCCGAATTGATGTGATATTGGATTTCGCCAAAGCGCCGGGCGAAGGCGGTCTGGGACGCGGGATCGAGCGCCTGGTCACGCACCGCCAGCATGATGTGCTCATGCAGCGCATCGCGCAGTCTTTCGAAATCCGCATCGATCATGGTAGCGGCGTCGATGCCGGTGACTTCCGCGCCCATGGCATCGGATAAAGGTGTGACAACCATTTCGCTCGTGGCCATTTCGCTCATGGGATGCCTCCTTCAATTTGCCTCGAAGCATAGCGCAAAACGCCCAAACCCGCCACAAACCGCGCAGGCCCTATTCAGGCAGGCCCTTGGTGGGAACCAGGTCGGGCGGGATGCACCATTGCTTGGGCGGCCGGCCCGCTTCAATGGCCCGGATTTCGCGGGTCCACAAGTTGCGCAGCAGCGCCACCAGGTGATCGGTGGCGCCGAGGTTGTCGATCGACCGGTTGCGGCTGTAGCCCTGGCCCATCATCGCCACGCCGTCCTGGATCAGGACGATGTCGGGCCGGTCGGGGACATCGTCGATATGGAGTTCCCCCGCCAGGATGCGCCGCACCACCGACATGGCGGGTTCATCGGCGCGGACCCGGGCGCTTTCTTGGGCGTGCTCTGCCTGGTAAGCCTCGGCTTCGGCGCCGCTCTTGTGCACCAGGTCGGCGATGAAACTGGTGTGGGTCTTGTCGTCCACCGGCACCCGCCATGACAGGTGCTCGGTCCATTGCTTGCCGTTGTAATAGACCAGCGAATACATGCAGTTGGGCATCAGGATGTAGGACTTCCGGATCTGGTTGCCGCGCCGCGCGATGCGTTCGATGCCGTATTCGCTTTCCTTGCCGGAAATTTCGGGAATTTCGTCGTTAAGTCCAACGGTACTGAATTTCGACTCTCGATGGGTGAAGTTGAAATGCACCTCGTCCACGCTGTTCTCAAGTTGGGCGAAGAACGGCCAATCGCGAGTGCTGACCCGGTTCTCGATGAAGCCTTCGCCGTCGAACACGTCAAGATGGGGAAACGGCGGGGGCTCGCCTTCGCCGAAATAGACGAAGATCAGGCCGAGATATTCCCGCGTTGGGTAGCCCGGGATCTTGATCCGCTGGGCGAAGCTTTTGGGTTCCGCGGGTTGCGCGATGCACTGGCCGTCGCCGTCATATGTCCAGCCGTGATAGAAGCAGGAGATGCAATCGCCTTCGATCCGGCCCACGGACAAGGCCAGGCCCCGGTGCGCGCAGACCGCGCCGATGACGTGGGCCGCGCCGCTTTCGCCGCGGTACAGCGTGAAATCCTCTCCCAGGATGCGAAGCGGCACCGCCGTTCCCGCGGCCAGCCGCTTGCTGGCAAAAACCGGCTGCCAAAAGGACCGCAGGAACCGGCCCGCTCCGGTGCCCGGCCCGATGGCGGTGAAGTCGGCGTATTTTTCCATCATTTCCGTATCCTCCCGGCGGGGCGCTCTCGGGGCACCTTGGTGATGCCTGCATTCTAATCCCTTCGCCGGTATCCTTGAAGGCCTGAACCCCGATGTTGCCAAGGGAAGAGCGCGCCCTTACCGTTAGCGCTGAACGATGTCGGCGCGAAACGGCGTCTGCGACAAGAACATCACAAGAAGGAAGGGCCACATGGCGGCGACGATCCCGGCCATCGATGCCGATGGCCATGTCATGGAACATCAGGACGAAGTGCGTCCCTACCTCGATGACAGGTGGAAGGGGCGCGATACCCAGCTGTGGCCCGGAGGCCAGCCCTGGGATCCGGACCTGCGGGGCCACTTGGCCATGCCGTGCGGCTATAGCCGCAAGCTCAAGGCGCGCGAGCAGGTCGATGTCTGGAACCGCATCTGCGACGATTACGAGATCGAAAAGGCGGTCCTGTTCCCGACCGGTTCGGGCAGCGTCGCCAAAAACCAGGAGCCTGCGTTCGCCACCGGCGTGGCACGCGCCGTCAATCGGCATTTCGCCACCGACTACATGACCGACCGGTTGTTTCCGGTCGGCGTGCTGCCCTTGCGCGATCCCGAGGCGGCGGCCCGGGAGGTGGAGTACGCGACCCAGGAACTCGGCCTCAAGGGGTTCGAGGTGCTGCCCGATGGCCTGCCCTTCGGCCTCGGCGATCCGTTCTTCGATCCGGTCTACGAGGCGGCGGAAAAATGCGGTGCGACCATCGGCATCCACGGCACGCGGACTTGGGCGGAGGATTGGGGCGCGGCGAAGCTTAGGACTTTCGCCGAGGTCCATTGCTACGCCTTCCCGGCCGGCGTCATCTGCAACTTCACCTCGGTGCTGGCCCAGGGCGTGACCGAGCGGTTCCCCAACCTGAAAATGGGGTTTCTCGAGATCGGTGCGAGCTGGCTGCCGTATTACCTGGACCGCATGGACGAGCATTACGAGAAACGCGCCGAGGAAGAGATGCCGCTTCTCAAGAAGAAGCCGTCGGAAACGTTCCGGGACTCGGGCCTCAAGGTCTCCATCGAAGGCAAGGAATCGCTGTTGCGCGAGACCATCGATTTCGTCGGCGTGGAACATCTGATCTATGCCACCGACGTACCCCATTGGGACGGGGAGTTCCCGGAAAACCTGGAAGAGATGCGCGCCGCCGACAATCTGACGGACGCGGAAAAGATGGCGGTGCTGCACGACAACGCGCAAGCGCTGTTCTCGCTCTAGGCGGCGGACGGCCCCCACCCGGCGCGGTGCGGGGAACACAGGAAGGGAGGGTGTATTGGGCGAATTTGCATTGGGCCAGCCGGTCACGCGGTTCGAGGATCAGCGCCTGCTGACCGGCGGCGGGCGATATATCGACGATTTCAAACTGCCGCACATGGCTTACGGCGTGGTCCTGCGCAGCCCGCACGCCCATGCGCGCATCCGCGCCATCGACACCGCGCAAGCGGCGGCGATGCCCGGCGTCCTGACCATCCTGACCGGCGCCGATTGGGCGGCCTCGGGCTTCGAAGACTTGCCCCGGGGAAAGGGCCGCACCCGGCGCGACGGTTCGCCCCTGTTTCGCGGGCGCTATCCGGCCTTGGCGCCGGACAAGGTGCGCTACGCCGGCGACGCTGTCGCCTTCGTGGTGGCGGAAACCCGGGACCAGGCCCAGGACGCGGCGGAGCGCGTAGAGGTGGATTACGAGCCGCTGCCGGCCAATGCCGACACCGCCAAGGCCATCGAACCGGGCACGCCGGCCGTGTGGGACGATTGCCCCGACAACATCTGCTTCGTCCATTTGGGCGGCGACCTCGAGGCGGTCGAGGCGGCCCTGGCAGCGGCCGATCACGTCGTGACGCGCCGCTTCGTCATCAACCGGGTGACGGCGGCGACCACCGAACCGCGCGGCTGCATCGGCGATTACAACCGGGCCGAGGGCAGCTACACGCTCTACACCACGCTTCAGGGCACCCACGGCTACCGCGCCGACCTTGCCGGTGTCCTCACGGCGCCCGAGAACAAGGTGCGCGTCGTCGCCGGTGACATCGGCGGCAGCTTCGGCATGAAGTCGGGCGTCTATAACGAAGGGCCCCTGGCGCTGCTGGCGTCCCGGCGCATCGGGCGGCCGGTCAAGTGGATCTCCTCCCGTTCGGAGGCGTTTGTGTCCGACGCCCAGGCGCGGGATAACGTCACCGACGTGTCGTTGGCCCTGAACAAGGATGGCGACTTCCTGGCCCTCCAGGTCAAGACCATCGCGCCGGTGGGCGCCTATCTGCAAGCGGGCGGCGAGGGGTCGTCCGTCAACAACCTCGGCACCCTGGCCTCGACCTATCGCACGCCCGCGATCTCGGTCGACGTCACGGCCGTTTTCACCAACACCAATCCGATGCGGCCCTATCGCGGCAACGGTCGTCCCGAGGCCGCCCATATCATCGAAGGGATCGTCGATGCCGCCGCCGATGAACTCGGCATCGATCCGGTGGCCTTGCGCAGGCGCAATATGATTCCGCCCGATGCCATGCCGTTCAAGACCGGCCTGACCTTTACCTACGATTGCGGGAAGTTCGAGGAGAACATGGATATGGCGCTCGCCATGGCCGATTTCACCGGCTTCGAATCTCGGCGAGCGACAGCGTCGAAGTCCGGCAAGCTGCGCGGCATCGGCATTTCCAATTCCGTGGAAAAGGCGGCCTCGCCGGGGATCGAGGGGGCGGAAGTGCGCTTCGACCGCACCGGCACGGCGACGGTGCTGACCGGCTCGATCACCCAGGGCCAGGGCCATGAAACGGTCTACAAGCAGCTCGTCTGCGACCGCTTGGGCCTCGATCCGGAAGACGTGAACTACGTCGCCGGCGATACCGACAAGGTCGCCTACGGCCAGGGGACCGGCGGGTCGCGCTCGGCCACCATCGGCGGCTCCGCCCTGTTTCAGGCGACCGAGAAGATCGTCGCCAAGGCGCGGAAGATCGCGGCGCACATGTTGGACGTTCAAGAAGCCGATGTCGGTTTCGAAGACGGTGTGTTCGCGGCCGAAGGCTCCAATCGCTCGCTGACCATCAAGGAGGTGGCAAAGGCGGCCGTCAATCCCAACAACCTGCCAGACGGCATGGAGCCGGGACTGGTGGAGCTTTCGGTCTATGCCAACAAGATCTTCAACTTCCCCAACGGCTGCCATGTCTGCGAGCTCGAGATCGATCCCGATACCGGCGCGGTGGAGATCGTCAATTACAACGTGGTCGACGATGTCGGCACCGTGATGAACCCGCTCTTGCTGCATGGCCAGATCCAGGGCGGCATCGCCCAGGGCCTCGGCCAGGCGTTGATGGAGAATGTCGCCTTCGACACCGATGGCCAGCAGCTTTCGGGATCGTTCATGGATTACGCCATGCCTAAAGCGGCCCATTTCGGGCCGATCGCGGTAAAATCCAACCCGGTGCCGACGGCGACGAATCCGCTCGGCGTCAAGGGCGCGGGCGAGGCCGGCAATGTCGGCGCGCTGCCCGCCCTGATGAACGCGCTGGTCGATGCGCTCAGCCCGCTGGGCATCCGTCAGGTGCCGATGCCGGCGACACCTGAGAAGCTCTGGCGCCTGATCCGGGATGCCAGGGCAGGTGCGGCGCAAGGTTAGTTAGGCGGGTTTGCGGTTGGCCTCAGCCGGCGGGCTGCCTGGCCCGGGTCCAGACGGTCAGGGACAGCAGCCCCACCATCACCGCCAGCAGCGCCATGGCGCTCGCGAACAACGACCAGTGGATGCCGATCAGCGCGCCGCCGAAACCGACGGTGACGCCGGAGAACGCCTTCATGCCGTTCCCCGACATGTTGTAAAGCCCAATCACCCGGCCGCGGATCTCCTGGGGCGCGTTGAGCTGCACCAGGGTCTGGGCCATGGAATTGTAGGACAGGTTCAAGAAGCCCGAGACGAACAGGAGCGCCACCGCGACGGGATAGCTTCCGGTCATGGCAAAGCCGGCGACCGCGAAGCACCATAGGATCACCAGGAGGATGGCGGTCATCGGCTTGGGCTGAAGGAGGCCGCGGCTTTCCAAAATGATGCCGGCGATCAGCGCGCCGCCGGCATTGCCCGCCAGCAGGATGCTGTATTGCAGCCCGGTGCCGTGCTCGCCGAGATCATGGGCGAATTCCGGCATTTGGGACTGGTGGGAATTGCCGACGAACATCGACGCGAAACCCGCCAACAAGACCATCGAGACGATGGTCGGGTTGGAGGCGATCGAGCGGATGGTCGAGACGATGTCCTGGAAACCGCGCATGGCGCGCCGCGGCGTTTCCGGTTCGCCCTCGCGGAATTTGGGACCGTAGGGCGCCTTCCACAGCCAAATGATCAGCGGCAGGTAGAAAAGTGCGTTGATCAGGATGCCCGCCGTGGGACCGAACAGGAACAGCAGGCCGCCGCCGATCGCCGGCCCCATCAAGACCCCCAGCTGGCGGGAGGTGGAGCTCAGCCGGATGGCGCTCTGCAGATGTTCGCGGCCGACGATGTCGTGGACCAGAAGCTGGGCCGCGGGCCCCCAAAGGACGCCGGCCAGGCCGTGCAGCACGAGAAGCACGCCGGCGTGCCATTGCTGCAGCGAATCGGTCCAGAACAACACCCCCCAGGCCAAGGAGACGAACATGAACAGGCCCATGGCGCATTGGATGATGCGCCTCGGGTCGAAACGGTCGGCCAGCGCTCCGGAGTAGACGGCGAACAACAGGAACGGCAGCCAATGGGACAGGACCGCGAACCCAGCCAGCGCCGGGGATTGGAATTTCTGGAAGATGATCCAGTAGCTGATCACGTGTTCGATGTTGTCCGCCATCATGGAGACCGCCGCGCCCAGCAGATAGGTGCGGCACGCCGGGTGGCGGAGCGCCGCGAAGGACAGGTGCTGTCGGCCGGTCTGCCCGGCGGGAGAGCTGGCTTGGCTCATGGCGGGGTCGCACGTGGAAGCAGGTCAAAAGGATATTGCGGTATTCGGGTCCGCGCGCAGTATCCCCGCGGTGCGCCCCAACTGGCAAGGCTTTTGGCGGGTGGCCCGTGCCCCAGACGGGGTGAGGCTGGCATCATTTTCGCCAATCTTGGATTTCTCTATGCCTTCACCCAATGTCCGCTATTAGTTGCCGCTTCAACTGGTCGCCGAGACACCTGCGCTAAATCGTTCTGCCGCAGTTTAGAACTGCAGTGTTTTCCTGGGCCGCTCGTTGATTTGGCACGCCACCTCTCAGCCCGCCCGGCCGGTCATGGCGGCTCGGAAGCGGCGCGACACATACGTACCGTCGCGCGACACGTCGAGCCGGGAGCCGGTCACGGTCTTCACCTTGACGACCGCGAAATATGGGCCGGGGCGGTCATAGATGTCGGCCATGGCGGCCTCAAGGCCGGCGCTGTCGGTGATCAGCGCGGTGCTGTCAAATCCCGACGCGGCCGCGATGCCGACCAGATCGACGCCGGCCGCCGTATGGGTGAGCTGGTTGCCGGTCGCGCCATAGGCCTGGTTGTCGAGCACCACGATGGCAAGGTTTTTAGGCTTTTGAACGCCAATGGTCGCGAGGCTGCCGATGCCGGCCAGCAATTCGCCGTCGCCGGTGATCACCAGCACGCGGCGCTGGGGCTGGGCCAGCGCCACGCCGAACGCGACCATAGAAGCGCCGCCCATGATGCCGGCCAGATACATGTTGCGCGCATCGTCGCCGCACGATGCCACGTCATGCACCGCGTTGCCGATACCGGTGACCACCGCCGCGTCGCCCCGCCGGCTGAGAACGCGAGTGACCACATCGCGGCGCTTCAGTGTGATTGCCGCCGGCCTTGTTTTTCGCGCCGCCATCAGCCCCGCTCCCCGCTCTTGGTGATCCGCTGCGACACGATGACCGCGACCGCGCGAAGGCCGTCATAGGCCAGCCGTGCCGCCGCTTCGACTGTCTCGGCTACCTCTTCGGCGCGATCGACCGGCTGGACGATGACCCCGGCGGCTTCAAGCGCCGCCGCCGTCGCCTGGCCCATCGGCACCTGCCATGGGAAGGCTTCGCCCCACTGGCCGCGCATCGATACCATGGCGAGCAGCGGGATGCGGCATTCCTGCATGATCGACAACATGTTGATGCAGTTGCCGACACCGCCCGATTGGGTCAGGAACACGCCGCGCTGGCCGCCAAGCCAGGCGCCGGCCATCTGCGCGATGCCCTCTTCCTCCGTGGTCAGCACCACCGAGCGCATTTTCTTATCGGCGTTACAGAGATCGATCAGCCCCGCCAGCCCGCCATCGGGCACATAGGCCACCTGGCGCACATCCGCTCTTTTCAGTACAGAGTACACCTCATGCGACCAGTGCCGCGCCTTCGCCTTCGCCATGGTCATTCGTCCCTCGTCAAGCCGCCTCTGGCGCGGAGCCATTCCAGAACAACTTATTAGGCGAAACCAGGCCTCGGGGCCACCCCGATTGCCGCCGTATTCGTATGGAACCTGATATCCGTTTTGGGTGAAAAGTCGGCATTGGGTGAAAGCCCATGGTTCGTTACCAACGGGGATGACGCTTGGCGCCTTGACCGGCAGGTCGAGGTGGTTGTGGGCCTCGGGAAGCCCGCCAAAACGGCAATTGCAAACGCGGACCGCCTGTAACACCCTATGGCCCAATGGCATGAACGAAACGGGGAGTCAGCCGGTGCGCTACCTTCACACCATGATCCGCATCTCGGATCTCGACGAATCGCTCAACTTTTTCTGCAATCTGCTTGGCCTGGTGGAGATCGGCCGCCGCGACAGCGAGAAGGGCCGCTATACCAACCTCAAACTGGCGGCGCCGGAGGATGCGGAATTCGCCAAGGAAACCAACACCACCTATATCGAGCTGACCTACAACTGGGATCCCGAGGACTATGGCGGCGGTCGCAATTTCGGGCATCTCGCTTTCTGCGTCGACGACATCTATGCGACCTGTCAGAAATTGATGGACGCGGGCATCGTCATCAACCGTCCGCCGCGCGATGGCCACATGGCCTTCGTCAAGACGCCCGACGGCATTTCCCTGGAACTGCTGCAAAAAGACGGCTCGCTGCCTGAAAAGGAGCCCTGGGCGTCGATGCCCAACACGGGAAGTTGGTAGGCCGGGACCGCGGGGCGGCGCGGGCGCTGCCGATGCCGTCGGCCGGTCACCGGTTACATTTCATTAACCATTCCTCAATGGTGATGTGCCATTTCAGCAGGGGAAGCCGGAGCGCCCGTGGGCGCGGGCGATACCGCGCGGGGCATGATGGCGGCGCGGCGCTTGAAGAACGGAACAGGATGCGATGCTGCCACCGCTTGCGCAAATGTGGAGACGCGATGATGGCTCAACCGGGGACGAGCACGACGACGCGGGTTGGCGCATGGCCGCCGCCGCGGCGGTGTCCGACCTCCGCCGCGCGCAAAGGCCGGCGCCGATGAAATTGATCATCCAGATCCCTTGTTACAACGAAGAATTCAGTCTGCCGGTGACGCTGGCGGCCCTGCCGCGCAAGGTGCCCGGGTTCGATCGCGTCGAGTGGTTGGTGATCGACGACGGCAGCACCGACCGGACGGTTCAAGTGGCGAAGGACCACGGCGTCGACCACGTGGTTTCCCATCCCCACAACAAGGGCCTGGCGCAGACCTTCATGACCGGGATCGAGGCCAGCCTGCGGCTCGGTGCCGACGTGATCGTCAACACCGATGCCGACAACCAGTACAACGCCGATGACATCCCGGACCTGGTCGCGCCGATCCTCAAGAAGGAGGCCCAGATCGTCGTCGGCGAACGACCGATTTCCGAAATCGCCCATTTCTCCGCCGCCAAGAAGCTGCTCCAGCGCGTCGGCAGCTGGGTCGTGAGCCTCGCCAGCGGCGTGCGCGTTCCCGACGCACCCTGCGGATTTCGCGCCTTCGACCGTGCCGCGGCGGTCCAGGTCTACGTCTTCACCGACTACACCTACACCATCGAGACCATCATCCAGGCGGGCCGGCGCAACATCGCCATCAAGACCGTGCCCATCTCCACCAATGACGACATCCGCCCCTCGCGCCTGGTCAAGTCGACCGCGTCCTATGTCTGGCGGTCGTTCCTGACCATTGTCCGCGTCTTCATGCTTTACATGCCGATGGCGTTCTTAGGCTCGCTCGCCGCCCTGAGCGCCGCGGCGGGCCTTGTGCTGGGTTTCCGCTACCTCGTGTACCTGGCGCTGGGCGAGGGCGCGGGCCACCTGCAGTCGGTGGTGCTGGCCGCGATCCTGCTGATCGCGTCCATGGTGTTCCTGATGGGGGCGTTGATCAGCGACATGGTGGCGGCCAATCGCCGGCTCTTGGAAGAGGTTCGCATGCGCCGGCTGGCGGACGAGATCGACGGCGCCAATCCCGGGACCGGTGCTAGTCGCCCTGGTTCGCGTTGATCACCGCCCCGGCGAGGCTCTCCCAGGTCATCGAATTCTTGAAGGTCTTGATTTCCGCCGCCATGGCTTGGGCCATTTCGGGCGTTAGGGAAGCGAGCGCGGCGGCCAGGCTTTCCGGTGAGCCCGGGTCCACCAGCAGGCCGGTTTTGCCGTCCAATACGACCTCCGGCAGGCCGCCCACGCGGCTTGCGATCACCGGGGTATCATACCGGTAGGCAAGCGGCACGACACCGCTGCCGGTGGCGGATCGATAGGGCAGCACGGCGAAATCCGCGCGCGCGAACAGGTCGGCCGCTTCTGCGTCGCTCAGGTAACGGTCGATCACTTCGATCCGCCCGCCGGCGCCCGATTTCTCGATGCGGGACAGAATCTCGCCTTTGGCCGCCCAGAATTCGCCCGCGACGGTCAGGAACAGGTCGCGATCCCCAAGCCGGCCCATGGCGTCCACCAGAACATCCAATCCCTTGTAGGGGCGGATCAGGCCGAAGAACAGGAGCTCGATCCCGGCGCGGCGGGGCAGGGCGTGGCTGGGGTCCGGGAATTGGGTGTAGACGGGATGGGGGTGGACGGTGACGCGCGCGCCCGGGATCAGGTCAATCAACATGTCGCGTTCGGCCGCGCTGTGGACGATGAAGCATTGGCCCTTGCTCAACACCCGGCGCGCCAGGCGCGTCTTCCAGCCCGCCGCCTCATGGTCGGCGACGTTGTGGCAGAGGAACCTGACCGGGATACCGCGCCGCCGCGCGGCGCCCGCGATATAGGAAAAACATCCGGCCCAGAACACCGTCCACCACGGGATCAGCAGGAAATCGGGTTCGAAGGCGGTGATGGTTTTCATCGCCCGCCGCCAGGTCAGGGGGTTGAGGGAATCGAGAATGTAAACGGGGGCCGGTACGGCCGGCGGCGCGGCCGCGGGGTCGATGTCGGAGGCGCCGGGGAAAAGCCAGCGCGGATACTGGCGGGTAAAGGAGAGGAGAAGCACGTCGGCCTGCCCGGCAAGGGCGGCGGAGAGCATCGCCGTGTGCTGGGCGATGCCCCCGCGATAGGGGGGCACCGGGCCGATCAAGGCGATCCTGGGGCGCGGTCCGGTCATCGGCTGCCTCGCCCATCCCCGGCCCCGGGCAGCGCCGTGAGAATCTTGAACAGCTCCTTGTTGAGGCGGGCGGCGTCGTAATCGTTCTCTGTCCGCGCGCGGGCGGTCGCCGCCAGCGATTGCCGTAATCCGTCATCGCCCCTGAGCCGTGTCATCGCGCCCGCCAGGCCTGCCGCATCGCGTTCGTCCACCAGCAGGCCGCTCACGCCGTCGCCGATCAGTTCCGGGATGCCGCTGTGGCGGGTCGAAATGACCGGCAGGCCGGAGGCCATAGCCCCCATCAGCGCGACAGGCATGCCTTCCATGGCGCCGTTGGCGGCGGTGACGCAAGGGGCGAGGAAGGCGTCGGCCTGGCTGAGCAATGCAACCACCTCATCCTGACGCAAGGCGCTGGGGAAAGACAGGATGCCGGAAAGGCCGGCCTGTTCGGCGCGCTGCATGACCGGGAGGCGGCGCGCGCCATCGCCGGCGATGGTAATGCGGAACGTTATTCACGAACCGGCATATGTAAGCGGCGGCAATTAATCCCAACGTCACAACGGCGCGACCGCAGCATCCTTTGACGCAGGTCATGATTTGCATATTGAGCGTGGACGAAAC
>JAOTVC010000103.1 GCA_029863585.1 Alphaproteobacteria bacterium
CCGAACAGGGAATAGGCGCCGAGCAGCACACCGATCACGGTCCCGGTGTAGCCCTGACCCTCCAGCCACACCACGTAGAACGACGCCTGGATGGAAAAGCTCGAGATGCGCAGCACCGCCACGACGATCACCGTGGTGATCAGCGGCATCGCCAGCAACCCGAGCGCGGCGCGGTAGTCGCTGGCCCGGGGCAGAAAATCCTTTACCGTGACGGCGATTTTCGGCTGCCCCCGCGCGCTGTCGGGTAACGCCAGGCAGGAAATCAGCAGGCCCAGACCCCAGAGCGACAGGATGCCGAAGGCGGCCCAGGGCCCCATGAAGTCCCAGGCCGCGCCGGTCAGCGGCGGGCCGGTCAGGGCGCCGATCCGGATGATCGCGCCCATGCGTCCCGTGTGCACCGGGCTTCCCTTCAGCGCCTGGCCGATCAGGGCCTGGGCGCCGATCCAGCCGATCGCGGTGCAATAGCCCGCCGCCATCTGAATGACGATCAAGGCGGCGACGTAGGGAAACAGGGGGTAGGCCAGAGGCAGGACGACTCCCAGCCAGGCAAACATCAGCATCACCCGCCGCGTGTCGAGCCGGTCCATCATCGCGCCGCCGTGAATCGAGTAGAACAAGACCAGCAGGTGGCGGCTGCCCAGCACGATCCCGACCCAAAGCGGCGACAGCTCCAGCGACACCAGCAACAGCGGGACCGCGACGACGACCATGTAGCCGAGCGAGTTCGAGAAGGTCGCGGCGCCGTAGATCGCGAGCTCCAGGCGCAGCGGCACCCGTCCCGGGTCGTGATCTTGCGCCGTGCCGGCGCCCGCTGCCGCCTTGTCCTCAGTCACCGGGCTTGGAACCCAGGCCGGGGGCCCATTGGGCATAGAGCCCAAGCCCGAAACAGAGCGCGATCAGGGTGCCGCCGATGATGTAGAAGCTCGTTTCCAGGCCGACCAGTTCCACGACGCCGCCCATGAGGACCGGGATCGCGAAGGAAACCAGCCGGTTGGCCGTGGTGCGCAGGCCCACGCCCATGCCCTGGCCGCTGCCCGCCGACTGGGCGAGAATCGAGATCATCAGGGGCTGGGCCAGCGCCATGGCGCCGCCGCGCACCGCCGCGACCAGGGCCAGGGCCAGGAACAGTCCGCCCAGGAGCGGCGTGACGGTCACGCACAGGACACCCAGCGCGACGCTCAGGATCAACAGCCAATTGGCTGAGTAACGGCGCACCAGGGGCCCGATCGACAGGGCGCCGGCGAATCCCACCAGCGAGCCCACCGCGAGCAGCGCGCCGATCAGGGTGCCGGTGAAGGGAATCCGTTCGAGATAGACCACGTAGAAGGAGCCGTACATGCCCTGGCCCGACATGCGGAGCGTCGACGCCATGACCACAAGCAGGATCGCGGGCACCGCCATCATGCGCATGGCGTCCAGGTAGTCCTTGAACCGCGGCATGAGGTCCCGCGCCGCCACCGGCTGCCGCGCGCCGTGATCCGGCGGCTTGGGCAGGGCCAGGGAGGCGACCAGGATGCCGGCTCCCCAGACACCGAGCACGGTGAACCCGCCCCACGGGCCGAGATGGTCCCATGCGATGCCGGTGATGAGCGGCGCCGTCAAATGGCCCGCGCGCACGGTGAAGGCTAGCCGGCCGGCATAGGTGGGGCTGCCTTTCATCATCTGGCCGATCATCGCCTGGGCGCCCATCCAGCCGAAGCTGGACGAAATTCCGCCCAGCATCTGCAACACGACAACGGCCCAGATCCAGGGCATGACCGGAAACAGGAAGGGAGTGAGGGCGCCGATCATGGCGAACCAGATCAGCACCCGGCGGGTGCCCAAACGGTCCATCAGCGCGCCGCCGTGGATGGAAAAGATCGTCGTCAGGAAATGCCGCGCGCCGATCATCAGGCCGGTCATCAGGGGCGAGGCGCCGAGATGAAGCGCCCAGAGCGGGATCAGAACCGTGACGACGTTGTTGATGGTGTTGCCGAACGTGCCGGTGGCATAGACCGCAAGCTGGACGGACAGCGGAATATGGAGTTCACCGGCCCTGTCCTCGGTGCCGCCGCCGGAAGGCCCGCTCATGTGCGAACGGCCTCGGGATGGCGCAGGCCGATCCAGACGCCGATCGCGCCCAGGACCAGCAGCATGATCGCGCCGGTCACGTAGAACGTCGCGTTCAAGCCCCAGGCCTCGGCGATTGCGCCCATGAACACCGGCACCGTCAGCGCGGTCAAGCGGTTGCCGGTGGCGCGAAGGCCGATGGCCATGCCTTGGGTTTCCGCGGTCACCGCCTTGGACAGGGTGGAATACATGATCGGTTGGGACCCGCCCTGGGCCATGCCCCGGATCGAGATGGCGACGGCCAGCGGGATCAACGCATCACCGAATACCGGCGTGCCGAAAATCAGCGCGACCGAGATCGTCACCAGAAGAAGGAACGCCCATACCGGGTGGATGTGGCGGGTCAGCCTGGCGGCGAGCAGGGTGCCGACCGCGGCGCTCATCTGGGTCAGGGAGACGAACGTGCCGATGACCGTCGCCTGCAGACCGATCTCTTTGAGATAGACCAGATAGAACGAGGTCTGCAGGGTGCCGGTCGACAGCCGGATCGAGGAGACCACGACGACAAAGGCCACGGTCGGGATCGCCATCAGGCCCACGGCGCCGATGTAGTCCGACAGCCTGGGCAGGATGTCGCTCATGCGGAAGGGGGCGCGGGAGGCCGCGTCCCGGGCCTCGCCGAGCTCGGTTGGGGGCAGGGCCTGCACGGCGAACCAAAAGGCCAGGCCGACCGCGCCGATGGTCACGAACGAGACCCAGTGCGGCGCGAAATCCCACATTACGCCGGCGCCGAGCGGAGCGATCATGACGCCGACGCGGGCGAAGAAGGAAAAGCGGCCGACGATGGCGGGATCGCTCTTGCCCACGTTGACGGCGAGCGATTGGGCGCCCATCCAGCACAGCGACATCACCATGCCGAGCGCCATCTGTAGCAGCAGCAGCGCCGGGAACCAGGTGGCGATGGCGAAGAACGGTGGCATGACGGTGCAGGCCGAGCCCATCAGCACCAGAACGATCCGCGTGCCGAACCGGTCCATCAGGACACCGCCGTGAATGGCGAAGAACGATGGCAGCACCGCCTTGGCGCTGACCAGGATGCCGATCTCAAGCGGACCCAGTCCGAGCAGGATTCCCCAAAGCGGCAGGATGAAGCTGACCAGTTCCGACTGGCTGTCTGTCAACAGTCCGGTGGCGTAGGTCAGGTACTCGGCGCGGCGCGACGGGCGAGGACCATCCTTCGACTTGCCGGTGGCGCTCACCTCCCGCTTGTCCCATGCCTGGCCGCGCCTCGGGCGGAACGGAGGAGATGGGCAAGATCAAGGTAGTCCCGGTTGCGGGGCATGAGAGGCGTTTCCGATTTTTTGCCGTGAAAACGGGGACGGGGCAAAGGCCCGGTTGGCCCGGGCACCATTGGGTATTGTAATCGCCCGTCTCGCCCCCTGCCAAGTCGCCTGGGGTGGGCCCGGCCCAGGCGGTTAGGTGCGGATCAGGTTGAAGGCGACGGATATGCGTTCGCCGTCGCCGTGAAAGGGATGGACCATGTGCCGGATCCAGCCCGGAAACATCACGATCAGGCCGGGCCGGGGATCGATCGGGCAGCTGTGCTGGTAGGTGCTGCCGGGCAGGCGGATGGCGCCCGCCGCGCTGCGCGGGTCGAACAGCTCGAGTTGGCCGTTTTGGGGCAGGTCGCCGGTCGGTTGGCCGGAGGCCACGTAATAGACGCCGGACCAGAAACTGTTGTCATGGGTATGGGGCCGGTGATAGCCGCCCGAGCGCAGCACATTGGCCCAGGCCTCGAAGCCGAGATGCTGATTGGGCACCTCCTTGATCTGGCTGGTCCCCCTGACCACCTCGGTGGTCACGATGCGGATGTGTTCGCGCAACTCGGCGATGCATTCCGCGTTCCAGGTCAGGAAATCCTTGGTCGTGGCCCAACCGCCGACCACGTTGGGAAGGTCGGGATTGGCCTGGGCTTCGGTCGAGAGGATGAGCTCCCGGAGGGCCGCGTTGACGTCTTCGCTGCCGGGCCAGGGTTGGGCGATGACCGGTGTCGGGAAGAACCAGCGCAGATTGTTTTCGAGGGATACGACGGTCTCGGGCATGAGCCTCGGGCGGTGTAATGGAGCGTAGAAAAGGTCTTAGAAGAGGCGCGCGCGATTGGCAACCGCTTAGTCGGCCCTCCTCGGGCCGACGAAGGCTTCGTTGCGCGACACCGCGAAGCCGATCGCCGCGACGATGGCCAAGAGGGCGCAGCCGACGACCAGGAAACTGATTTTCACGCCGACGGCTTCGGCCACGAAGCCCATGACGACGGGAAGGAGCACCGCGCCGAGCCGATTGCCGGTGGTCCGGAGCGCCACCCCGCGCGCCTGAACCTGCGGCGGCAGCGCCCGCGATATGACGGAAAAGGTCGCGGGATGAAGCAGTCCGTGGGAGAGCCCGCGAAACACCTGGGCCACGCCCAGCAACACGACGATGCCGCCCAGAACCGGAGTCAGCGTCACCATGGCGATGGCGAGCATCGTGAAGACCACCAGGATCCAGTGGGCCGGGAACCGGCGCATCAAGGGGGCGGCCAGTAGCGAGCCGCCGGCCCCCGCCACCTCGGCGCAGGAAATCAGCGCGCCGATCACCGTTGCCTGCATGCCGATTTCGTTGAGGTAGGTAATGTAGAACGAGGCCTGGATGGTCTGAGGCGTGTGGCGCAGAAGCGCGATGGAGATGCCGAGCGCCACTGCCGGCATTGCCAACAGGGCGAAGGTATCGATGTAATCGCGCAGGTTGGGCATCAGATCGCGCCACCCCCGGCTGTCTGCCGCCCCTGGATGCTGGTCCGGGGCAAGTCCATGAAACTCCGCCCAGCGCGGCACCAGGACCGTGCAGGCGATCAGCGCCAGGCCGGTCACGGTACTGGCGGCAAACGCGCCCCAATGGCCGGTCAGGTCCCAGATCAGGCCGATCGCGGCCGGCGCGCCGATAGAGCCCACCCGGGACGCGAAGGAGAACATGCCGAGGTAGTGCGGGTCGCCCCGGCCGATGCGTGCGATCAGGGTCTGCGCGCCGATCCAGTAGAGGTTGGCAAGCAATCCCGTCATCATTTGCAGCGCCACCAGCGCCGGGAACCACGGGCTTAAGGGATAGAGCGGCACCAACGCGGTGGAGATGCTGGTGAAGATCAGCATCATGCGGCGGGTGCCGAACCGGTCCATCAGCGCGCCGCCGTAGATTGCCAGGAAGAAGGGCAGAAGCGAGCGCGCGCCGATCATGATGCCGATCTCCGAAGGCGTCGCGCCCAGCATCACCGCCCAAAGGGGGACGGCGACGGTCATGAAGTCGGCATTGATGTTGGCGGCGAGGCTGGTGCCCAGCACCGGGTAATAGGCGCGCCGGGGCACTTCGGGGCGGGACCCGGTTTTCCCTTCGGCCCTCACCATCGCGATTCGGTGTCGTCGTTTGGCGCCAGGCGGATGCACACCGCGAGCCCCGCCGTCATCACAAGCAGCACGCCCCCAAGCCAATAGAAACTCATCGCGATCCCGGCGGTATCGGCGATGATGCCCATGACCGGCGGCACGACGATGGAGACCAGGCGGTTCAAGGTTACCCGCAGCGCTACCGTCGCCCCCTGGCGGGTGCGGCCCGCGGCGCGGGCCTGGATGCCGAACAGGACCGGCTGGTTGATGCCTTGAATCACGCCGCGCAGCAGTTGGGCGCCCATCAGGAGGGCGAAGATTCCGCCCAGCAGCGGCGTGCCGTTGATCAGGATGATGCCCAGCGCAGTGGTGGTGAGCATTAAGGAATAGGGCTTGATCACCCGCTGGCTGCGGCCCGCCAGCAGGGAACCGATGGCGCTGGCGCCTTCGATGGCGGCGAACAGGGCACCGATCGCGGTGCCAGTCAGGCCCACCTCGTTGAGGTAGACCACGTAGATCGAGCCCTGGACCGCCGAGGTCGTGTTGCGCAGGAATCCGCCGGCCATGGAGATCGCGATGGCGGGAATCAGCAGCAGCGCAAAGGTCTGGACGTAATCCGCAGGCTTTGGTGAAAGCGCCCGCAGCCGGGCGCCGAGGCCGGGACGGGGGCCGTCGGCGGCTGCCATGGGTTCCCTCGGCTCCTCGGGGCTTTCGATCTCCGGCGTCAGCAGCGTGAAGGTTAACAAGGCAGCCGCCCACAGGGATACGAACAGGAAGGTGAACCAGGCGTTGGTGAAATCCCACAACAATCCCATCAGGACGGGAGCGAGGAAGGTGCCGATGCGGCTCGCAAAATTGAAGGTGCCGAGATACCCGGTATCGCCGCGGCAGACCTGTGCCATCACGGTCTGGGCGCCGACCCAGGCGATGGTCGTGGCGTACCCCGTGATGAGTTGCAGGACGATCACCGCGGGTATCCAGGGCATGCCGGGATAAAGCGGTGCGCTGACGATGACGGCGATTGCCGAGGCCGCCATGATGCGCTTGGTGCCGAGCCGGTCCATCAACACGCCGCCGTGGATCGCCAGGATAAAGGGCACCACCGACCGGGCGCCGGCGACGATGCCTACTTCGGTGGCGCTGGCGCCGAGATACAGGGCCCATAGGGGCACGATGAACAGCAGCACATCCATCAGCCCCATGGAGAACAGGCCCATGCCGTAGCACATGATCAGGGCCCTTGGCGCCGGCGGGTCGGAGGTGGCGGACATGGCTCGCGTCAGGTCCTGAAATCAGGAATCCGGCGGACGAACAGGGCGACGATCGCACAGCTCGCGATCAGCACGCCGCCGGTCCAATAGAAGCTCTGCTCGATCCCCACCGAGTCGGCGACGATGCCCATGACGAGCGGCACCAGCACCGTCGCCGCCCGGTTGGATGTGGTGCGCAAGCCGATGGACATGCCTTGAAGGCTTGGTTCCACTGCCCGGGCCAGGATGCCGAACATCACCGGTTGGCTCAGTCCCTGGGCGTAGCCGCGCCCGAACGTGGCCATCATCAGGAGGACGAAGATGCCCCCCAGGATCGGTGTCATGGACACGCAGGTGATCGAAATGGTCGCGAACAGGATGAACACCCAGTGGGGCCGGATGAACCGTTCCCACCAGCCGGCCATGGAGGCGCCCAACAGGCCGCCGACTTCGGAGGTGGCGATGAGAAAGCCGATCGAGGTCCCGAACAGTCCGATCTCCTTGAGATAGACCACGTAGAACGACGTCTGGATTCCGGCCGAGGAAATCCTCAGTGCGCTCATGGCGACCACGAAGGCCACGGTCGGGATGGCGATCATCGAAAACGCGGCGACGTAGTCGCCCCATTTGGGCATCAGATCGGCGAGGCGGGGCACTGCTTGCCGGATCGGGGCGTCCTCCTTGGTTTCCGGCACGATGAACAGCGCCACCAGCACCAGGGCGCCGGCGGCGCCGACGAAGCCGAACGCCCCCCAGGGGCCGGCGAGGTCCCAGATGACGCCGATCGCCACCGGGCCGCCCAGGGTGCCGCACCGCGCTGCCACCGAGAATCGCGCGATCAGGGCGGTCTTGCCCCGGGTGAAGCGGACGATCAGCGTTTGGGCGCCGACCCACACCATGTTGGAGGTCAGGCCGGTGATGAGCTGCAGGATGACCAGCATGAAGAAGGACGGAAAGGCCGGATAGAGGGGGCAAAGCACGGCCGTGGTCACGGCATAGGCCATGGTCACCCGCCGTGTCCCCAGCCGGTCCATCAGCACGCCGCCGTGGATCGACAAGAGGAACGGCAGCAGCGCCGACAGGCCGATGGCGACACCGATCTCGGTCGCCGACAGGTTCAACTCGATGGCCCAAAGCGGGATGATCACCTTCAGCATCATGGCGACGCCGTTGCCGGTGAAGCCGACGCCGTAGGTGGCATAGATGGCGCCGGTGGGGACTGCCTCCGTCCCCTCGGCCGCGCCGGTTGCTCCGGGCGTATCCGCCACGGGCGCCTCTCCCTGTATTGCCCTGCCGGGTGCTGTCTCGCCGTCGTCCTGGGCGCCGCCGGTGACTACAACTGGGCGGCCCGTCCACGTTACTGGAGGGTCCGGGGCGTGAAAAGGGCGAAGTGTCGCGTCCGGATAACGCAAATGTGAATGGACGGGCATCGTCCCATGGGCTGTGCTTGGGGGGAGGGACGGCTAAAGGGAGACCGACACCCCATGTCCGCGACAGCCAAGCGCCTGAGCAGGGCCGCGACGTTTTGCGCCGCCATCGCCGCGGCGATCGGGCTGGCGCTGTTGCTGCCGTCCGCTTCGACCGGCGGGTCCACCGGGACCGCGGCCGAGACCAAGTTGCCGCCCGCCGCCGCACGTTGGGTCGCGGCCTGGCCCAAGACGGATTTTTCCCGCCGTTCGGTGGATCTCTCGGAGATTCGCTCGGGCGGCCCGCCCAAGGACGGCATCCCGCCGATCGATGAGCCGAAATTCCAGGATGTCGGTAAGGTCGAAGGCATCGCCGCCACGGAACCGCTCATCAGCCTCGAGATCGGCGGCGACGCCAGGGCCTATCCCCTTGCGGTCCTGATGTGGCACGAAATCGTCAATGATACGGTCGGCGGCGTGCCGGTCGCCGTGACCTTCTGCCCGCTGTGCAACGCCGCGGTGGTGTTCGACCGGCGGCTGGAGGGGCGGGTGCTCGATTTCGGCACGACCGGCAACCTGCGGAAATCGGATCTCGTGATGTACGACCGCCAGACCGAAAGCTGGTGGCAGCAATTCCTGGGGGAGGCGATCGTCGGTACGCTGACCGGCAAGCGGCTCAAATTCCTGCCTTCGCGGATCGAATCCTTTGCCCGTTTCAAAGCGCGTTCCGCCAAGGGCCGCGTGTTGGTGCCGAACCATCCCCACATGCGCCGCTATGGGGCCAATCCCTATGCCGGCTACGACGGCCTGTCCCGCCCGTTCCTTTACGACGGCGCCCTGCCGGCGAACATCGCGCCCCTGGCCAGGGTGGTGTCGATCGGCAAGGTGGCCTGGAGCCTCGATCTCGTGCGTGAGCGCAAGCGGATCGAGCATGGCGATTACGTGATTACCTGGGCGCCCGGCCAGAATTCAGCCCTGGATAAGCCCCGGATCGCCGAGGGGCGCGACGTCGGAAACGTGGTGGTCCAGCGCAAGACGGCGGGGCGGCTGGTCGATGCCGTGCACGGGATCGATTTCGCTTTTGCCTTTCACGCCTTCCACCCGGACGGGGTGATCCACGTAAAATAGGGCCGCGAGCGGCCTGGTTCTCGGCGCGCCGGAGGAATCCGCCCTTTTCTCCGCCCTCACAAGGCATACATAATGATTGAGGACGAGGCGGCGTGAGCCGGCGACGGATGCCGGGGCGCCACGGACAAAAGGTTTGGACGGGATGGCAAGCGACGACATTACGGCCCGCCTGGTGCAGGGGCGCGAGTGCGGATCCTGCACCTTGTGCTGCCGCGTGCTGGGAATCGGCGAGATTCTCAAGCCGCCCGGCCAGGATTGCCCCGATTGCGATGTCGGCAAGGGGTGCACCATCTACGAGCGCAGGCCCCGCACCTGCAAAGATTTCTACTGCGGCTTTCTGGTGATGAAGGACCTGGAAGAAGAATGGCGGCCCGCGATTTCTAAGCTGATCCTCCTATTCGACGGCGAGGAGAACCGCGTTCGCGTCCATGTCGATCCCGACCAACCCGACGCCTGGCGCCGGGAGCCTTATTATTCCAAGTTGAAGCAGTGGGCGGTTGTCGCCGTCCCCCACCGTACCCAGATCATCGTCCGGATCGGCGATCATGCTTTCGCCATGTTGCCGGATCGGGACATCGATCTTGGCGTCCTCGGAGACGACGACGTGATCGTGACCGAGGAAACCGAAACACCGGGCGGCGTTGTGCTCAACGTTTTGAAGGTTTCGGAGGACGACCCCAGGGCCGCGGCGCTGCGGCGTCCCTCGCCCTGGCTCGTCCCTGGCGAATAAGGCGATCAAACCGCGCGGCCGGCGGCGGATCCGGTCCGGCTGAGGAAGGAAGTGCAGGATATGGCGTCCAAGGGCGACAAGCGGAAAGTCCCGGCAAAGTCCGCCGGCCGTGCGGCGGTCGATCGGTTCCTGAGCCAGGTCGCGGCGGCGCCTCGCCCCGGCGGCGGGCGCGGACGGCTGATTTTCGCCATGGATGCGACCGCCAGCCGCGAGCCTACCTGGGATCGTGCTTGTCACATTCAGGGCGAGATGTTCGCTGCCACCGATAGTCTTGGAGGGTTGGAGGTCCAATTGGTGTTCTACCGCGGGTTCAAGGAGTGCAAGGCGAGCCCCTGGGTCGCAAGCTCCAGGGAACTGGTGCGGCGCATGACCGCGGTCTCCTGCCTTGGCGGACATACCCAGATCGGCCGCGTCCTGGCCCACGCCGTCAAGGAAACCCGCAAGAAGCGGGTCGACGCCCTGGTCTTCGTCGGCGACGCCATGGAAGAGGATGTCGACGACCTGTCCCATGCCGCGGGTGAACTCGGTCTGTTGGGCGTGCCGACCTTCGTCTTCCACGAAGGCCATGATCCGGTTGCCGCCCGGGGCTTCCGCCAGATCGCGAAACTGACCAAGGGCGCCTATTGCCCCTTCGACGCGGGGTCGGCGGAACAGCTCAAGGATCTGCTGAGCGCCGTCGCCGTCTACGCCGCCGGCGGGCGCCGTGCGCTGGAAGACCTGTCGGCGCGCCGGGGTGGTGTCGTGCGGCTGCTCACCAGTGAATTGGACTGACGGGCCGGGCGGTGCAGTATCTCTTCCTCATCGTCGGCGCGCTCGCGGGATTGTTGCTGCTGTTGCGCTGGGCCAGCACGGCGGACCCCAAGTTGCTGGCCTGGGTCGTGCGGGTGGTCGGCGGTATCGTCCTCGCGCTGATCATGGTCATGCTCTTGCTGGTGGGCCGGTGGACCTGGATCGCCTATGCCATCCCATTCCTCCTGCCGTTCTACTTCCATTGGCGGTCCAACCGCATCCGCGCCAGGAATTCCGGCGGGCCGTCTCCCGGTCAGAGGTCCGAGGTCACGACACGGTACCTCGACATGTCTCTCGACCATGACACGGGAGAGATGACCGGCAGCGTTACATCGGGCACCTACGCGGGACGGGAGGTCGGCTCCCTCAACCTGGCGGAATTGCTCGACCTGCTTGCCGAATGCCAGGACGATGACGATTCCGTTCGGGTGCTGGAATCCTTTCTCGACCGGACCCATGGGCCGGCCTGGCGGACCGGCGGGAAGGCCGAATCGGGCAAGACGTCGGGTGGCAAGGCGGGCGGCAGTGCCTGGGGCGGCGCCATGACCTTCCAGGAGGCGTGGGAAATCCTCGGTCTCGAGCCCGGCGCCGGCGAGGAAGAGATCAAGGAGGCCCATCGCCGCCTGATGGCCAAGATCCACCCCGACCGCGGCGGTTCCACCTATCTCGCGGCCAAGCTCAACCAGGCCAAAGACCTGCTGCTCGGCGCCTGACTGCGCCGCCTTGCCACCATTCCGCGGCTGTGGCACAAAGGCCGCGCTCCGGGCCCCGAAACCGGGGTCCAACCTTCAAGGAGTATTGTCGGTCATGGCTGGAACCATTCGCAAGGCGGTGTTCCCCGTCGCCGGGTTGGGAACCCGTTTTCTTCCCGCCACCCGTGCGTTGCCCAAGGAGCTTCTGCCCATCATCGATCGGCCGCTGATCGATTACGCCATCGCCGAGGCGCGTGCCGCGGGCATCGAGAGCATGATCTTCGTGACCGGCCTTGAGTCCAATGCGGCCCAGCTTCGCAGCCATCTCAACCTGCCCGAGGACCGGATGGCGGCGCTGGCCGCTAAATCGGCGGATCTCGGGCGTGCCATGGCGGCGGCGGACCTGCCTCCCGGCGCGGCGCAGTTCGTGACCCAGGAACAGCCGCTCGGCCTGGGGCACGCGGTGTGGTGCGCGCGGGACCTGGTCGGTGATGAGCCTTTCGCGGTGCTCCTGCCTGACGACCTGATGGATTGCGACCCGTCCGCCATCGCCCAGCTGGTCGAGGCTCATGAGGCGACCGGGGGCAGCGTGGTGGCGGTCGAGGACGTGCCGAAAAAGGACACCCAGCGTTACGGCGTCATCGACCCCGGCGCGGTGGAGGGACGGCGGGTCGAGGTCCGCGGCTTGGTGGAAAAGCCCAGGCCCGAGGATTCGCCTTCGACATTGAGCGTGATCGGCCGCTATGTCCTGCCGCCGGAGATCTTTGACGAGCTTGCCCGGTTCGAACGCGGTGCCGGAGGCGAAATCCAGCTCACCGACGCCATGGCGAAACTGATTGGCGTGAAGCCGTTCCATGGTCTACGGACCGAGGGCCGACGCTTCGATTGCGGTTCCAAGGCGGGCTTTATCATGGCGCAGATCGGATATGCCCTGAAGGATGCCGAGATAAGGGACGAAATTCTTAGGCAAATGGAAACCGAACTGCGGGTATGACGGCTCGCGGTCCGACCCGGCCGAACGGCAAATTATAGAACCGGAGAGGTTTATTTCATGCGCGTTGCCATGATCGGTAGCGGTTATGTCGGGCTGGTGTCCGGAGCCTGTTTTGCCGAATTCGGCGTTGATGTCGTCTGCGTCGACAAGGATGCGGGAAAGATCGCCCGCCTGACCGAGGGCGAGATCCCTATTTTCGAGCCCGGCCTGGATGCGCTGGTGCGCCAGAACGCCGCAGCCGGCCGGCTGTCCTTCACCACGGATCTCGCCGCCGCCGTCAGCGAAGCGGACATCGTCTTCATTGCCGTCGGAACGCCGAGCCGGCGCGGCGACGGCCATGCCGATCTCAGCTTCATTCACGAGGCCGCAGTGGAGATCGCCGGCGCGTTGTCCGGCTATACCTTGGTCGTTACCAAATCGACGGTGCCTGTGGGCACCGGGCGCGAGGTCGCCAAGATCATCGCCGCCACGAACCCCAGCGCGGAGTTCGACGTTGCCTCGAACCCGGAATTCCTGCGCGAAGGCGCGGCCATCAACGACTTCATGCGTCCGGACCGCGTCGTGGTGGGCACCGATTCGCCGCGCGCGCGGGAGCTTCTGGGACGTCTCTACCGGCCGCTCAATCTGCTGCAAACGCCGATCCTTTACACCAGCCTGGAAACCGCGGAACTGATCAAGTACGCGACCAATGCGTTCCTCGCCACCAAGATTACCTTCATCAACCAGATGGCGGACCTGTGCGATGCCGTCGGAGCCGATGTCCATGACGTCGCGCGGGGGATGGGGCTTGACGGGCGCATCGGACCGAAATTCCTGCATCCGGGGCCGGGCTACGGCGGCTCCTGTTTTCCCAAGGATACCCGCGCGCTTGTGACCACCGCGCGCGCCGCCGGCGTACCGGTCACCATCGTGGAAGACGTGGTGGAGGCCAACGACGGGCGCAAGCGGGCGATGGTCGGCAAGATCAAGAGCGCCATCGACGGTGCGGTTGAGGGCAAGACCATCGGTATTCTGGGGCTGACCTTCAAGCCCAACACCGATGACATGCGCGAAAGTCCGGCGCTCGATATCGTGCCCGCGCTGATCGAGGCGGGGGCCCGGATCAAGGCCTTCGATCCCGAGGGCATGGAAGAAGCCAAGCGCCTGATCGAGGGGTTGGAGACCTGTGACTCCGCCGAAGACGCCATGCGCGGGGCCGATGCCATCGTCATCTTGACCGAGTGGAACATTTTCCGGGCCTTGGAACCGGAGGCCATCAAGGCGGCGATGTCGTCGCCGGTCGTGGTCGACCTTCGCAACCTGTTCAGCCCCGCGGACATGAAAGCGGCGGGGATCCGGTATATCTGCGTCGGCCGCCCCGACAGTGCCATCTGAGCCGAACCTGAGAGAGAGCCCATGGTGAACAACGGACATCAAATCGACCCCTCGATCCTGCGCGAATACGATATCCGCGGCATCGTCGGCGAAACCCTGAGCGAGGCCGATGCCCACGCGCTTGGCCGCGCGTTCTCTAAATGGCTCGCCGATCGGGGCGCGGCGGATGTCTGTGTCGGCCGAGACGGCCGGGTCAGCTCGGAAGCGCTGGAGGCTGCGCTGGTCGACGGCCTGGTGGCGGGCGGCATGGCGGTCACCCGGGTCGGCCTGGGGCCGACGCCGATGCTTTATTACGCCACCGTCACGTCCGGCGCGGGGGCCGGCATCATGGTCACCGGCTCCCACAATCCGCCCCATCATAACGGGTTCAAGATCATGGCCCAGGGCAAGGCGTTCTACGGCGACGATATCCTGACCCTGGGGGAGATGGCGGCGGCCGGCGCCTACGGGGAAGGGACGGGTAGCCAAAAGACCGCCGACGTGCTCGATGAATATGTTGCGCGCCTGGCCGGGGATTACAGCGGCACGGCGGAGCTCGCCGTCGCCTGGGACGCAGGCAACGGATCGGCGGGCCAGGCGATGGAGCGCCTGGCGGCACGGCTGCCGGGACGTGCCGTGCTGCTGAATGCCGAGATCGACGGGACCCTTCCCAACCATCCTC
>JAOTVC010000291.1 GCA_029863585.1 Alphaproteobacteria bacterium
CCACGGCCTGATCTCGCCGGCCGCGCGGGCGCGGCTTTCCAGAGGCGGGGCGCCGTGAAGCCGGGGCAACCCACCAGCCTGGACCCCCGCCTCTTGCATGCGGCCGGTCAAAGGGCCGAGAGGCGGCGGCTTTCCCATCGCCCCGGAAGCCGATCGCGGGTTCCGCCGGGCGCCGCCGGAAACCGCCTGCCCCGGCGGTTCAGTCGCAGGTGACGGATTTGGCCTCGGTCCCGCTCCCCAGGTATTCGATCTTGCAGGACATGCCGGCCTTGAGCGTGCCGCGCTTGGCCTTTTTGCCGCCGATCGTCACGCGGGTGCGGCTGCCGCTGATCTTGGCGTTCTCGGCCTTGCCTTTGACGTTGAACACGACGACGCGGCCGCCCTTCTGGACTTTCGACAACGCCGCCGACACGGTCTTTGTGGGCACCGCCTTGATCGTCACCTTCATGTCTTGGGGCTTGACCGTCACCTGTTTCATCTTCTCGACCATTTCCTTGGGCGCGGCGTAGATGTCCTTGACCAGTGCCTCGACCTCGGCCCCCGATGCGGGGTCGACGCCGAGCTTGCTTTTTTGCATCTCGGCAAGGAAGGCCTTGTCCCGGACCGTGCCGTCGAAGGCCGCGCGCAGCGCCGCCACGCGGTCGGCGGCGATGGCGGGGGGCGCCAGGACGGGACGGCCGGCAAACTGCGGTCCAAGGATCATTTTGATGATCTGTTTCTGCTCCTCGGTCTGGGCCAGTTCGGCGACGGCGGGTACGTTCGGCATGCTGGGATCGCGCTTCAATCCGATAATGACCAGTGGACTGACGTGGTTCTCCTTGAGCCAGGTCGGATGCCGGGACTGGACCGAGGTGATGGACGGGCATATCGCTTGCACCTCGCCCCGCTCCAGGGCGAGGGAGATGGAACCGCCGTCCGGATATCCCGCAATGAGTTCGAACTTGGCGCCGAACAGGTTCCGCAACATCACCGGAAAGGTATACATGCTGGTTCCCTGGGCCGGCGCGCCAACCAGCAGCGGCGTCTCGAGAAGCTGGTTCCAGGTTTTCGCCCTTGCCGTTTTCCAGGCGATGCAGAAACTGTCCTCCTTGTTGACGCTGCCGATCCAGGTGAGCTTGGTGGCATCGAACTTGGCCGCTTTCTGCCCGGTGAGGGGCGTGGTGATCATCGAACGGCTGACGGTCCCGATCGTGGCCCCGTCCTTCGGCGCGATGTTGTAGAGCAGGTTGGTGGCCCGAATGCCGCCGCCACCGGGCAGGTTCTTCACGATGACCTTGGGCTTGCCGGGGATGTGCCGGCCGATATGCCGGGCAACGGCGCGGGAATAGGTGTCGTAACCGCCGCCGGCGCCGGCCCCGACGATATAGCTGATGGTCTTGCCCTTATAGAAATCCAGGATCGGATCGGCCAGCGCCCCCGATGCGCCCAGTCCGATGATCGCGGCGGAGAAAACGGCGCGATGGGTGATTTTCCAGCTGATTTTCATGAGAGCTCCCTCCTGAGACGTTCGCGTTGCACCGGCACCCGGCCGTGGTCCCGGAGATTCCTTGGGTCCCATTTAAGGCTTTTTGCAACCGTAACGCAGCAAGAATGCGGGGGGGGCGCGAACCCGCTTGCCCTCCGGTCCGCCGCGGCACCGTCCCGAAGGAGGCGAACAAGCTTTCGTGACGGGGAAGGGCGGCGCCCGAAAACGGCGCCCCTTAAGCGACCTCGGCCAGGATTTCGGCGAGCCTTTCCGGCATGTCGATCATCGCATCGTGGCCGCAAGGCATCTCATAGGTCCGCCAGGCCGGGTTTCGTTTCAGCCGCGCATGGATGTCCCGGAACGCCGGGCTGTTGAATCCGCTGGCCCGAATATAGGTCTTTTTCGGCACGCGGTATTGCGCGCCGGTCACCCGGATCTGCTGGAGCCAGGTCCGGATCGGTTGCGCGGTCAATTTCGAATCGACCCACGCCAGATGCGCTGTATTCAGCTTGAACGTCCTGGCCGGTGGCGGCGGGATCGAGAGCGCCCCCTGGCGCGCAAGACGCCTGACCGCAGTGCGGGTGGCCCGGGGAAGGGAATCGACAAAGGCGCGGCCGTCTTGGGGTATGTAGGCATCGAGAAACACGATGGAGGAAATCCTCGGCAACAGCCGCTCGGCAACGCCGCCGATGACCCAACCGCCGTAGGAATGGCCGCAGAGCACCACGTTTTCCAGGTTTTCCCATTGGATCAGGTTGACGATATCGGTGATGTGGGTGTCGAGGGTGATGTCGCCGTCGAGAAGATGCGAGCGCTCGGCAAGGCCCGTGAGCGTCGGCCGCAGCACCCGGTGGCCGTCCCCGGCAAGATACCTTTCGACGGGACCGTAACTCCAGCCCCCATGCCACGCCCCATGCACGAGCAGGAATACGTGCTTTTTCGGCGCCGCCGCGCGCGCCGGGGCGGGAATGGCGGGCATGACGGCACCGAGCCCCGCTCCAGCGGCCAGCCCCGCAAGAACGGAGCGGCGGCTTACCTGTGTGATTGCCCTGGTCACGTGCCGTTTCGCGCGAATTGCGACCTCTTGCCCTGTGGTCTCCGACTCCATTGGCGGGGCGCTCGCGGATCGGCGAAATTGCCTTTTCCGAGTCACGCCGCCGTGCCCAGACGGGGCACCAGCACGCTCCTGGTGAGGGTGTTGCGGGTCGTCGGCAGGATCATCGTCACCGCGTAAAACGCCGCTCCCGCCAGGAACAGCGCGCTGTAACCCCATGCCATGGCGGCCAGGGGCGCCGCGCCGGCGCCGATCGTGCTCATGGCACCGTTGATGCCCCATGCCCACGGCACCAGCTTGCCGTCGTCCTTGGCGGCGACGGCAAGGGCTTGGGGGAACATGTGGCCCATCAGGAGGGCGCCGGGCGCGATCAACGCCGCCACCGCAAATCCCCTTCCCAGCAGCGGCCAGGAGAGCATCCCATGGGTCCAGGCCCCCAGGAAAAAGTACAGGACGACGGCATAGAGCGCGACGCAGAGCGCCACCTGGCGCAGGGAAAAGCCCTTGGCGAAGGTTCGTTGGCTGATCAGGCTTCCAAGACCGGTGAACAGGATGACGCTTCCCAACACAAGGGCGATGGCGAGGCCCGGAGTGTCGAACAGCAGGCTGAATTTCTGCATCAGGGCGATTTCAATGATGATGAATCCCGCACCCAGGCAGAAGAAATAGGCGAAATGGGACAAGGTTCGCGGGGTCGCCGCGGGCCCTCCGAGAATGCAAAGCGGGCCGAGAATGAGAAACAGGGCGACGACGACGATGATGATGAGGAACATCACCTGCAGCCAGCG
>JAOTVC010000104.1 GCA_029863585.1 Alphaproteobacteria bacterium
AGGTGTTCCTGACCGGGACCGCCGCCGAGGTGACGCCGGTCGCTGAAATCGACGGCTGGACCTTCACGCCGGGTGAGATCACCCGCGCCCTGATCGACGATTACGACAACCTGGTCCGCAACCCGGGCTCGGCCTCCTCCGCCGCCTGACGCGGCCCCGCCATCGCAGCTCCGAAAAATTCTCCTAGGGCTGGTCAAGCGCTCGCGTAATGGCGGCGGCATTCGTCTTCGCGCCCGCGGACCACGCGCCGGCCCTGCAGCGGTCCGCGGGTCTCGCTGACCACCGTGTTCTGGCCCTCGCGGTGATCGCCGTCATAGAAATAGACCACCACCCATTCGCGCACGCGGTCGAGGCGATGGGCCAGCGCGGTGTTGGAAAACAGCGCCGTGAAGTGCCAATCGCCGCGCTGAGTGTGCAGGATGGGAAGCCAAGCCTCGCCCTTGGGGTTGAAACGTTTGGGCGCGATGGTGGGAAGATCACCGGCCGCCGCCCGGCGGCGGTATTCGTCGTCGACGTCGAGGAGGGTTGCCACCTCGGGGCGGGCGCCGGTGGGGGCGGCGCGGCGCGCGGGGCGCACCCGGTTGAGCGCGTCGGCTAGGGAGGCGCGCAGGGCCTGGGCCCGGCGTTGCCCGATGCCCGGCACTTTTTCCAGTTCTCCTTGATGGGCCGCGGTCTCCAGCGCCTCCAGGGTGTCGACATGCAGGGTGTCGTGGAGACGGCGGGCGAGCTCCGGGCCGATGCCGGGCACCGTCTGGAACAGCGCCTCGGGATCCAGGGTGCCGCGCAGCCGCTCGAGCTGCGGCCAGCGGCCGGTGCGGATGATCTGGGCGATGGCGCCGGCGATCGATTCGCCGATCGTGGGCAGGGCAATCAGCCCCTCGATGCCTTCCTTCTCGGCGATCTCGGCAATGCTTTTCGGTAAGCCCGCCACGGTTTCCGCGGCCCGGCGATAGGCGTTGATCCTGAAACGGTTGGCGCCCTGGGCCTCGAGGATATCGGCGGCCTCCCTAAGCCGCTCGGCGATGCCCGCGTTGAGCCGGCGGTCGCCGCGCCCGGGGTCGGCCTCAGCCGTCTTCCCAGCGGGCGGCGAGGGCATCGTCGCTTTCCTTGGCCTTGACCCACTTTTCCCCTTGCGCGGTCTGTTCGCTCTTCCAGAAGGGCGCCTTGGTCTTGAGCCAGTCGATCAGGAAGCTGCAGGCCTGCAGCGCATCCTCGCGGTGGGCGGCAGCGCAGACGACGAGGACGATGTTGTCGCCGGGATCGAGGCGCCCGACACGGTGGACGATCAGGGAGGCATGAATCGGCCAGCGCCGGTTGGCCTCCTCCTCGATGCGGGTCAGCATCTTTTCGGTCATTCCGGGATAATGCTCCAGCGTCATGCCGTGGATCTCGGCCGCAGCCTTCGCGTCGCCGTCCTCAATGAAGTCGCGCACCAGGCCGATGAACACCGCGACGCCGCCGATCTCGGTGCGGCCCCGGGTCAGCGCCGCGATTTCGGCGCCGACGTCGAAATCCTCTTCCTGGACCCGGATCGCCATGGCCTTCGCCTCAGCCGCCGGTGACCGGCGGAAACAGGGCGATCTCGTCCCCCGCGTGAACCAGCGTGTCGGGGCCCGCGAATTCCTGGTTTACGGCGACGCGCACCAGATCGGGCCGGGCCAGGGCTTCGGCATAGCCCGCCCCGCGGGCCGCGAGCCAGGCCAGCAGATCCGCCACCGTTGCAACCTCGGGCGGCGGCTCGATGTCTTCCTCGCCGCGGCCGATGCGGGTCCGCAGCCAGGCGAAGTAGAGCAGCTTCATTGTCCGCCTCCCTGGCCAACCCGGGGGGGCACCAACGGCTCGGCGGGTTGTGCCGGCGGCGTCGCCAGCGGTGGGGACGACGGCCGCGGCGGCGCGACTTCCTCCGGATCGATCATATGCGTAATGCCCGCGCGCAGGTAATCGTAGCCGGTCACGATGGTCAGCCCGGCGGCGATCCACAGACCCCAGCGGCCGATCTCGGGCAGCGGGAGCGGCAACGGAAGGGGAAGCGAATCCTCCAGCAAGAGCAGGGAGATGGCGATCATCTGCAGCGCCGTCTTCCATTTGGCGAGCTTACTGACCGGCATGCCGACATTGATCTCGGCCAGGAATTCCCGCAGGCCCGAGACCAGGATCTCGCGGATCAGGATGACCAGGGCGGCCAGCACCAGCCAGCCCGAGACCCAGCCCAGCGCCACCATCATGAACAGAACGGCCGCCACCATGATCTTGTCGGCGACGGGATCGAGGAAACGGCCGAACCGGGTCACCTGGTCCCAGGACCGGGCAAGGTAGCCATCCAGGAAATCGGTCAGCGCCGCGGCCGTGAACAGGGCACAGGCCAGCCAGTTCGCCAGCGGCTTGTCGAGGAAGAACGTGCCGACCAGAAGCGGAATCACGCCGACGCGCGACAGCGTCAAAAGATTGGGGAGAGTGGTCAACATGTCATCCAACCGTCTTCCGGCCGCTTCGGGCCGGGCGTCTCTCCGCGTCGTTCTAGCCTGGCGGGCGGAGAGACCGATGCCTACCGGCGACAGCTTACCGGGCTATCGCTCTTCGTGGAAGTGATCATAGATGCGTTTGGCGACGGTGGCCGAGATTCCGTCGACTTTTGCGAGATCCTCGATCGCCGCGGCCTCGACCGCGCGGGCGGCGCCGAAGTGATTGAGCAGCGCCCGCTTGCGGGCGCCGCCGATGCCGGGAATCTTGTCGAGCTCCGAGCGCGGGATGGCGCTCGAGCGCTTGGCCCGCTGGCCGCCGATGGCGAACCGGTGGGCTTCGTCGCGCAAGCGCTGCAGGAAATACAGCACCGGGTGGCGCGAATCCAGGCTGAAAGGCGCGCGCCCCGGCAGGAAAAAGCGCTCCCGTCCGGCGTTGCGGTCGGGGCCCTTGGCGATGGCCGCGAGCGCCACCCCGTCGATGCCGAGTTCGGCGAAGACCTCTTCGGCCACCCCGAGCTGCCCCGCGCCGCCGTCGATCAGCAACAGGTCCGGCCACAGGCCTGTCTTGCCCCGGGCTTCCTCCTTGAGCGCCCGGGAGAACCGGCGGGTCAGGACCTCGCGCATCATGCCGTAATCGTCGCCGCCCTTCATGGCGCCGCCGGCATTGCGGATGTTGAACTTGCGATAGGCGTTCTTGACGAAGCCGTCGGGACCCGCGACGACCATCGCGCCCAACGCCCCGGTGCCGCCGATATGGCTGTTGTCGTAGACCTCGATCCGTTTCGGCGCCTCAGGCAGGCCGAAGACCTCGGCGACACCTTCGAGCAGGCGGCGCTGGGAGGCGTTCTCCGAAAGGCGCCGGGCCAACGCCTGTTCGGCATTGGTCCTGGCCTGGGCCACCGCCGCCCGCCGGGCGCCCCGGGTCGGCACCGAAAGGGTGACCTTGCGATCGGCGCGCAGCTTCAGGGCATCGGCCACCAGCACCGGGTTGGGGATCGGTTGGCTCAGCAGCACCAGGCCCGGCGGCATGTGGTTGGCGTAGAACTGGCCGAGGAAGCTTTCCAGGATGTCGGAATCCTCTGTCTGGCGCGGGAAGGCGGGGAAATAGGCGCGGTTGCCGAAATTCTGCCCCGCGCGGAAGAAGAACACCTGGATGCAGCAGGTCTCGCCCGAGCGGTAGAGGGCGACCACGTCGGCGTCGCCAAGGCCCGCCAGGTTGATGTCCTGGCGGCCCTGGATGCGGGTCAGCGCCTGGATGCGGTCGCGGTAGACGGCGGCGGCCTCGAAGTCCAACGCCTCGCTGGCCGCCTGCATCTTGTCCGCCAGCCGCTCCTGGATGGCGCGGCTCTTGCCGCCGAGGAATTCCCGGGCCTCGGCGACCATGGCGAGGTAGTCCTCGCGCCCGATCCGTCCGACGCAGGGTGCGGTGCAGCGCTTGATCTGGTACTGCAGGCAGGGACGGGTCCGTGATTCGAAGATCGAATCGGAGCACGAGCGCAGCGGGAAGGCCCGGGCCAACTGGGCGAGGGTCGCGTTGACCGCGCCGGCCGAGGCGAACGGCCCGAAATACTCCCGTCCCGCCACCCGTGCGCCCCGGTGCTTGGTAATCTGCGGCCATTCGTGGTCCGAGGTGATCATGATGAAGGGAAAGGACTTGTCGTCCCGGAGCAGCACGTTGTAGCGCGGCTTGAGACGCTTGATCAGGTTGCTTTCCAGCAATAGCGCCTCGGCCTCGGTGCGGGTGGTCACGATCTCCAACCCCCGGGTCGTGGCCACGACCCGGGCCATGCGGGCGCCCAGGCGTTCGGGTCGGGTATAGGCGGCAACCCGCTTGCGCAGGTTCTTGGCCTTGCCGACATAGAGGACAGAGCCCTTGCCATCGATCATGCGGTAGACCCCCGGCCGCTGGGGCAGGGTCGTTACTTCGGCACGGATCAGTTCGGCGCCTTTGGGGCGTTCCGCCGCCGGCTGCCGGGCTTGGTTTTCGTGATCGGTCATGGCGGGTATTTTGGGCCCTCTGCCCTTCGCGTCAATGCCTGCGGGCCCTGGCCGGGCCCGGTCCCGGGGGACGGTGCCATAATTCACAGAAGCCGTGGAAAAGCCTGTGGATAAAGAGACCGATAGTGCGCCGGGGCTTAGAGCACCGTGTTTCGGGACCTCTTTGCTTAAAAAATGGGCAAATTTTGTAAGTAATTGATTTTATTATTATAAATTATTGTCAAGATATAACCTAACCATGACATGAATTTTTCGAGCGGAAGGCGCCGCTCATCCCGTAGCGGTTGTGGACCTGTGCAAAACTTGTGGTGTTCGGGCCGGTTCCGAGCGGCTTTTGGGCGCGATTGCGGCGCAAATGTGGCAAGGCTTCGGTGAAGAATCAGTGACTTGAACGGACGCGGGTGATTTCGATCCCGACGCTCTCGGCATCGGCGAAGACGTCGAGCTTGTCGACCCGGATGCGCGCGGCGGCCACCCGCGGGTCCTTGAAGCACAGTTCGGCGATCTCTTCGGCCAGCGTTTCCACCAGGTGGATATGGGGCCCCGCCAAAAGGCGGCGCAGGGCGTCGGTCACTTCCTCGTAACAGACGACGTCGCGGATATGGTCGTCCGCCGGGCGCCCATCATCGGCCACGGAAAGCTCCAGATTGATTCGCACCCGCTGCCGGGTGCCCTTTTCGTGGTTGTGGATACCCAGCGCGCAGGATGCGATCAGGTCGCGGATGAAGACCTTGCGCAGGGCGTCGGCCGCCACCGTATAGGCGGGGGCGGGCCGGAGCCGCCGAACCTTCGAATTTCTTGCCATGGAGCCGTGTTACGCCATCTCTGCCGCGTGTGCCGGGCCGTTATACACGATCCCGCCGGATGGGGTCGATTGGAGATTGAGGGACCGCGCAAAATGGCCCGAAAGCCGCGCTATTCCTCAGCATCGGCGGGGCCTTGCGCGCCCCATTGAAGGTGCTGGCCGGAATCGACCGCGATCATCTGTCCGGTGACCGAACGGGCGCCGACCAGATAGCGCACGGCCTGGGCGATATCGGCGGGATCCACCGCCCGGCCGAGCGGCGTCGCGCCGGCCTGGCGCTGGAAGGCGGCCTCGCTCTGGCGCGGACTGGGGAGGACCGGTCCCGGGCCGACGCCGTTGACCCGGATGCGCGGGGCCAGCGCCAGGGCGAGGGTCCGGGTCAGGGTCCAAAGGCCGGCCTTGGACAGGGTGTAGCTGGTGAAATGGGGGGTCAGGTGGCGCACCCGCTGATCCAGCACATTGATCACATTACCCTCGATCTCCGGCGCCAGCGTCGCGGCGAAGCGCTGGATCAGCACGAACGGGGCGCGGAGGTTGACCTCCATGTGGCGATCCCAGCTCTCGCGGGTCACGGTATCGGCTTCGTCCCGTTCGAACACCGAGGCGTTGTTGATCAGCAGATCGAGCGGCCCGAGCGCGGCGCCGGCGCGGGCGATCAAGTCCCCGGTCGCCGCTTCGTCCATCAGATCGACTTCAATCGCCGCGGCGCGGCCGCCCTGGGCGTTGATCTCCGCGGCCAGTGCCGCGGCCTCCTCGCCCGAGGCATTGTGGTGGATGCATACGCCGAACCCGTCGGCGGCCAGGGCGCTGGCGATGGCCCGGCCGATGCGCCGGGAGCCGCCGGTGACGAGCGCGTTCTTGGGTTGCTGGGTCATGGCGCGAGGATGTCGAAATCCGGCCCGGGGATCAAGGGCGGTGGCGGTCCTACAGGCCGATCGCCCGAAGCCCGTAATACTGAAGCATGACATAGAGCGCATAGGCGGCGAGGAAGATCCCGCCGATCACGCGGTTCACGCCCTTGAAGACCACCACGGCGACCAGAAGGGCGAAGGTGACGGCCAGCATGAACCAGATGTCGAACCGCACGATCTGCGCCGGAATCTGCAGCGGCGTGATCACCGACACCACGCCCATGATCGCGAGCACATTGTAGATATTGGCGCCGATGATGTTGCCGATGGCGACGTCGGTATGCCTGCGCCAGGCGGCGACGACCGCAGTGGCCAACTCCGGCAGGGAGGTTCCGACCGCCACCAGGGTCAGGCCGATCACTTCTTCGCCGACGCCGAAATGCCGGGCCGCGGTGGTGGCGCCGGAGATCAGGAGTTGGGCGCCGACCACCACCGCAACGATACCGCCGATCACCGCCAGAACGGCGAGCCAGACCGAGCGCGGGCCCTCGCTGAATTCCTCGGCTTCCTGCTCCAGGACATCCCGGCTGCGATTGCGCCTGCGCTCCGCCCAATAGGTGTAGACCGAGAAGGACACGATGGCCGCGATCATCAGCATCCCCTGGGCCCGGGTGATCATCCCGGTCAGGGCCAGACCCACGAACAGGAAGGCTGCGCCCAGCATGACCGAACTGTCGCGGTACAGCAGCGCCGGGGTGCAGCGGATCGGGTAGACCAGGGAGGCGGCGCCGAGGATCAGCAGGATATTGGCGATATTGGAGCCGACCACGTTGCCGACCGAGATCCCGGGGGCGCCCGACAGCGCCGCCTCGACGCTGACCACCAGTTCCGGGGCCGTCGTGCCGTAGGCGACGATGGTCATGCCGATGATCATGGGCGAGACGTTGAAGCGCTTGGCGAGGCCAACCGCGCCGCGCACGAGATACTCCGCGCCGAACAGGAGGAGGACGAAACCGCCGAGAACTTCGAGTGTCGTGACCACGAACCCTACCGCCGCTGGAATGGATTGATGCACGCTGGGCGGAGGATCCGCCGGAACCGGGCGCATCAGTATCATGGCCCGGGGCCAAGGGCAATTCGCGCGCGTCCCGCGGCCGTCCCACGCCGGATCAACATAAAAGGGCCACAATGAACCGATGATATCGCGCCTGACGGTCATGCCGTCGATCGGGCGTCAAGAAGGGGAGGGACGCGATGGGCAGGCAGGTTCGGCGAGATGGATCGACCGGGGCCCGCGGCCTGGCCGCGGCGCTGATGGTCGCGGCGGGCCTCGTCGCAGCAGGGTTCTGGCCAGGCTTGACCGCCCGGGGACCGGCCCATGCCCAGGACGTTCCCCAGGACGTGGAAGACCTCTCCGACCGGCTGGACGTTCCCTATATCGCCTCCGATGAAAAGGTCGTCGAGACCATGCTGGACCTGGCTAAGGTCACCAAGGACGACTACGTCATCGATCTGGGATCGGGCGACGGGCGGATCAATATCGCCGCCGCCAAACGGTTCGGTGCCCGCGGCTTCGGTGTCGACCTCAACGAGGAACTGGTGGCCATCGCCAATGCCCGGGCGAAGGCGGAAGGTGTTGCGGACAGGGCCCGGTTCTACGTCCGTGACCTCTTCCAGACCGACATCAGCCGCGCCTCGATCCTGACCATGTATCTGCTGCCCGGCATCGTTCGCAAGCTGCGCCCTCGGCTGCTTGCCGGTCTCAGGCCCGGGACCCGGATCGTCTCCCACGATTACGATATGGGCGCCTGGCGGCCGGACATCTCGCGCCGGGTGGAGAGCCGCTGGGGATCGCGCAGCGTCGTGCATTTTTGGGTGGTGCCGGCGGATGTCGCGGGAACTTGGACCTGGACCCTCGACCCGGCTGGCGGTGGGGCTGCGGTCCCGCCCGTGACGGCCGCGATCCGCCAGAACTTCCAGGCCGTGCAGGGGACGGTGTCGCTGGCGGACACCGCCCACGCGCTGGCCGCCGTCAGGCTGCGCGGCGATCGCATGTCTTTCACCCTCCCCCCGGTGTCCGGCCTCGATCCGTGGGCGCGGCACTACAGCGGCACCGTAGATGGGGACCGGATCACCGGCACCGTGAAGCTCGTCGGCCCCGCCGCCGGGGCCGTCCGGCCCTGGGCCGCGCGCCGCCTGGCCGGCGGCGGGCGGGGGAGACGCTGACCCGCCGGCCGCGCTTCGGGCGACAATCAGGTTGCAGGGCGGCATGGCGGCGGCTACACATCGAAGGGTCGTGTTCCCCACTCACAGGATGGCCCCGTTACACCGGGCATGCAGATCGAGCTTCCCCTACCGGACCGAGGCGCCCTTTGGGCGTTCTTTCTCGATGTCGACGGCACCTTGGCCGATATCGCGCCGCATCCCGACGCGGTCGCCATCGCCGACCATGCGCGGGACACGTTGAGCCGCCTCGCCGCCGCCTGCGGCGGCGCCGTGGCCCTGGTCAGCGGCCGCGCGATCGCGGATATCGACCGCCTGTTCGCGCCGCTTCACCTGCCGGTGGCGGGACTGCACGGGATCGAGCGCCGCGACGCCGCGGGCCGCATCAGCCGCGCCGAGGTGGATGCCGGACGGCTCCAGGCGGCGCGGGCGGGGCTTGCCGACTTTGCCGCCGACCATCCAGGCGCCCTGGTGGAGGACAAGGGGTTATCCCTGGCCCTCCATTACCGTCAGGCGCCGGGCGCCGAAGCGGGCGCCCTGGCGCTGGCCCGGGAATTGGAATCCGCGGCCGCGGGGGCGCTGGTCGTTCAGCGCGGCAAGATGGTGGTCGAGCTGCGCCCCGGCGGCCAGGACAAGGGCAGCGCGGTCGCCGCCTTCATGGCCGAGCCGCCATTCGCCGGCCGCCGGGCGGTTTTCGTCGGCGACGATGTTACCGACGAGGCGGGATTTGCTACCATCAACGCCATGGACGGGATTTCGATACGCGTGGGCGACGGCACGCCGACCCAGGCCTGTTACGACGGAGTCTCGGTGGCGGACATCCACGACTGGCTGGCGGCGGCGGCGGACCGCCTCGGCGGCGGGCCGGCGGTGCCTGGGAATGGGGGATCATGACGGAGAACGGCGCAAGCAGTCTCGATCTGGCGCTGATCGGCAATTGCATCCACAGCGCCTTGATCGAGCGCCATGGGCGGATCAGCTGGTCCTGCCTGCCGAGCTATGACGGCGATCCCATGTTCTGCCGGCTGCTGGACAACGGCAACGGGGATCGCGGGTTTTTCGATGTCCGGTTGGACGGCTATACCCATTCCGAACAAAGTTACGTGCGCAATACCGCAGTGCTGTCCACCACCCTCCATGCCGAAGACGGCGCGGCGGTGGAGATCACCGATTTCGCCCCGCGGTTCAAGCAGTTCGGCCGCACCTACCGGCCGGTGATGATCGTCCGCATCGTCCGTCCCGTGGCGGGGAGCCCGCGGGTGACGGTGCGTCTCCGGCCGGCCGCCGATTTCGGCGCCCGCAGGCCGGAGATCACCTACGGCTCCAACCACATCCGCTATCTCATGACCGAAGCCACCATGCGGCTGACCACGAATGCACCGCTCGGCATGGTGCGCGACGAGATGCCGATGGTCCTGGAAGGCCCGATCACCATGATCTACGGCCCCGACGAGACCCTGGCCGGATCGGTGGTCGACACCGGGCGGGATTTTCTCGAACGTACCCTCGATTACTGGCTCGAATGGGTGCGCTACCTTTCGATCCCCTTTGAATGGCAGGAGGAGGTGATCCGCGCCGCGATCACCTTGAAGCTCTGCACCTTCGAGGAAACCGGCGCCGTCATCGCCGCCATGACCACCTCGATCCCCGAGGCGCCGGGCTCCGGGCGCAACTGGGACTATCGCTATTGCTGGCTGCGGGACGCGTTCTTCGTCGTCCAGGTGCTCAATCGCCTGGGCGCGACCCGCACCATGGAGGCCTACCTGCGCTACATCACCAACGTGGTGGCATCCAGCCACGAGGGATTCCTGCAACCGGTCTACGGCATCGACACCCGCGCCAATCTGACGGAATCGATCGTCGACAGTTTGGCCGGATACCGCGCCATGGGACCGGTGCGGATCGGCAACCAGGCCCATGAACACGTCCAGAACGACGTCTATGGCAGCGTCATCATGGCCTCCATCCATTTCTTCTTCGACGAACGCCTGCGCCATCCTGGCGGCGGCGCCATGTTCGAACGCCTGGAACAGGTGGGCAATCAGTGCCTGGCCCGGTTCGACAAGCCCGACGCGGGGATCTGGGAATACCGCGGCCGGGCCGAGGTTCACACCCATTCGGCGGTGATGTGCTGGGCCGGCTGCGACCGCCTGGCCCGCATCGCCCGGCGCCTGGGGCGCGGCGACCGCGCCGAATTCTGGGCCAACCACGCGGTGCGGATGCACAAGGTCATCGACGCGGCCGCCTGGAACGCCGAGAAGGGCAGTTATGTTTCCACCTTCGGCGGCAAGGATATGGACGCGAGCCTGCTGCTGCTCCATGAGCTTGGATTCATCGCGGCCTCCGACGACCGGTTCGCGGGCACCGTGGCGGCGGTGGAAAAGCACCTCAAACGGGGCGATTACATATACCGTTACGCGACCGAGGACGATTTCGGCATGCCCGAGACCGCTTTCATGGTCTGCACCTTCTGGTATATCGACGCGCTCGCGGCGATGGGTCGGCGCGACGAGGCGCGCGCCTTGTTCGAACGCATGTTGTCGCTGCGCAATTCCTGCGGCCTGCTGTCCGAGGACATGGACCCGGTCGACGGCACGCTGTGGGGCAACCTGCCCCAGACCTATTCCATGGTCGGCCTGATCAATTCGGCGATGCGGCTCAGCCGCAGCTGGGAGGAGGCGCTGTGAGCCGCCTGGTCGTCGTCTCCAACCGGGTCACCAAGGTGCAGCAGGGCGGCGCCCAGGCGGGTGGCCTGGCGGTCGGACTGCTGGGGGCGCTGGAGGAAATGGGCGGGCTGTGGTTCGGCTGGTCGGGCAACGTCACCGAGGACCCGTCCGACGAGCCCCACCTCTCGACCAGCGGCGGCATCGCCTATGCCATCCTCGACCTCTCGCCCAAGGATTACGACGAGTATTACAACGGCTTCTCCAATTCGATGTTGTGGCCGCTGTTCCATTACCGCCAGGACCTGATGGAGTTCCACCTCAGCTCCTACCAGGGCTACCGGCGGGCCAACGCGCGCTTCGCCCGCGCCTTGAAGGGTCTGCTGGAGCCCGACGATCTGGTCTGGGTCCACGACTATCACTTGATCCCGCTGGCCGAGGAGCTGCGCCGGCTCGGCGTGCGCAACAAGATCGGCTTCTTCCTCCATACGCCTTTCCCGTCGCACCAGGTGATGGTGGTGCTGCCCCAGCACCGCGAGATCGTCGCCGCGCTGAGCGCTTATGACGTGGTGGGGTTTCAGTCCTCGATCGATCTCAGGACCTTCAGCCACTACATCCGGTTCGAGACCAGCGGCGTGTTCCTCGAAGATCGTCATCTGATCCGCGCCTTCCGCCATACCTTCCATGCCGACAAGTTCCCCATCGGCATCGACACCGAAAACATCGAGGCGATGGCCAAATCGCCCGACAACGCGGTCCGCGTCGACCGGCTGGTGCGCAGCCTGCGCGGGCGCGAGCTGATCATCGGCGTCGACCGGCTGGATTATTCCAAGGGCATCGTCCAGCGCCTGCATGCCTTTGAACTCCTGCTGTCGCGCAATCCCGACTGGCACAACAAGGTGGTGCTCCTGCAGATCGCGCCGCCGACCCGGGAGGATGTCGCCCATTACGCGGAGATCCGCCATCTTCTGGAGACCGAGGCCGGGCGCATCAACGGCGAATACGCGGAGTACGACTGGGCGCCGATCCGCTATCTCAACCGCGGCTTCACCCGGGAGACGTTGTCGGGTTTCTTCCGCCAGGCCAGCATCGGCCTGGTCACGCCGTTGCGCGACGGCATGAACCTGGTGGCCAAGGAATACGTGGCGGCGCAGAACCCCACCGATCCCGGGGTCCTGGTGCTCTCGCGCTTCGCAGGGGCGGCGGAGCAGCTGACCAACGCCCTGATCGTCAATCCCTACGACGAGGAACAGGTCGCCGCCACCCTGGGCCGGGCGCTCGAGATGTCGCTCACGGAACGCCGGGGCCGCTGGCGCGCCACCATGGACGTCATCCGTCGCCAGGACATCGTCGCCTGGCGCAGGAATTTCCTGCGCGTCCTGGACCGCGCGCCGTTCACGGCTTGAGCGTCATGAGCGCGGCCTCCCGTCCGGGTGGATACCGGCTGCTGGCCGACATCGGCGGCACCCATGCCCGCTTCGCCCTGCAGCGTCGGGGCCGGCAGCCCGGCCGTTTCCGGATGATGGAGACCGGCGCCTATCCCGGCCTGGTGCCGGCGCTCAAGGCCTATCTCGGCCATTGGCCGGGGCTGCGGCCCGAAGCCGCGGCGTTCGCCGTCGCCGCGCCGCTGACCGGCGACCGGGTGCGGTTCACCAACGCGGCCTGGTCTTTTTCAAGATCGGCGCTTGCCGGGCGGACCGGCATCGCGCGGGTGCATGTGCTCAACGATTTCGAGGCGCTCGCCTGGGCGCTTCCGGGCCTTGGGGGCAAGGATCTCGCGAAGATCGGGCGCGGGCGGACGCAGGCGGGTGCGCCCCAGGCGGTGTTCGGCCCCGGCACCGGTCTGGGTGTCGCCTGCTTCGTGCCGGAGGCGGCGGGCGGGCCCTTGGTGCTGGCGACCGAGGGCGGGCACGCCACCCTTGCCGCGGGCACCGACCGGGAGGCCGCCATCCTCGCGGGCCTGCGCCGGCGCTTCGGCCATGTGTCCGCCGAACGGGCGCTGTCCGGGCCGGGCCTTGCCAACCTGTATGGCGCCCTGGCGGCGCTGGACGGCGGCGATCGGGCCAAGGCGCCGGCGCCCGCCGCCATCGCCCGTGCCGCCCGCGCCGGGCGGGATGCGGTCGCGGTCGAGGCCTGCGCCATGTTCTCCGCCCTCCTGGGCCAGGTGGCAGGCGACCTGGCGCTGCAGTTCGGCGCCCGCGGCGGTGTTCATGTCGCGGGCGGGGTGATCAAGGGTCTCGGTGCCGCGTTCGACCGCCGGCTCTTCCGCCGCCGCTTCGAGGCCAAGGGCCGCTACAAGGACTGGCTTGCGGCGGTGCCCAGTTACCTTATTACCCATCCGCGCCCGGCGATGGCCGGGCTCGCCCGGTTCCTCGAGCGCAACGCCGGGCCGGCCGATTAAGGGCTTGGCCGCGGCCGTGCCGGCACCCTACAATCCGGCGCCAAAAAACATCAAGAGACACTCGGGGAGGGCCTTGAATTGAGACTGATTTCGTATCGCACGGACGGCGCCGCCGGCGTCGGCGTCATGGTGGACGACACCGGGTTCGTGGCGCTGAGCGAGGTGGCGCCGGATCTGCCCGCCACGATGCGCGGCCTGCTGGCGCTTGACGACGGCCTGGCCCGGGCCGGCAAGGCGGTTTCCGGCAAGTCCGCGACCCATGCCATCGGCGACGTCACCCTGGATGCGGTGGTGCCCGATGCGGCCACCATCTGGTGCGCGGCGCTCAATTATTCGGCCCATCAGGAAGAGGTCGGGCGCGGCCGCTCGGAATACCCGGAGATCTTTCTGCGCACCAACGCTTCGGTGGTGGGGCATTTGCAGCCCCTGGTGGCGCCCTACGGCCCGGGGGTGACGCGCTACGACTTCGAAGGCGAACTGGTCGCCATCGTCGGCAAGGGCGGGCGCCACATCGCGGAAGCCGACGCGCTCAGCCATGTCGCGGGCTATGCGGTCGGCAACGAAGGCTCGGTGCGCGATTACCAGCGCCACAACCGGCAATACGGCATCGGCAAGAACTTCGATTCGTCGGGCAGCGTCGGGCCCTGGATGATGACGGCGGACGAATTCGGCGACCCTTACGCCCAGACCCTCATCACCCGCTCCGGCGGCGCCGAAAAACAGAACTGCTCCATCGGCCTGATGCTGGCCAAGATCGAGGAGATCATCGCCTACGCCTCCAAGGGCTATGAATTCCAGCCCGGCGACATGATCTTCACCGGCACGCCGGCCTCGCTGCCCGACACGGTCAAGCTGATGAAGCCGGGCGATACGGTCGAGATCGAGGTCACCGGCCTCGGCACCCTGGTCAATCCTGTCGTCACGGGCGACCCGGCCTGAGACGGCGGCCAAACCCGTCCCGAAGCCGTGCCCGTCGCGCCAATGCCGGCTTCAACCGGACCTTCGGCGCGGGCCGCATCGGC
>JAOTVC010000292.1 GCA_029863585.1 Alphaproteobacteria bacterium
CCGCGCCGTCACGCTGGTTCCACCGCCGGTGGATCTGCAGGACATCGTGGTGAACGAGCAGCAGGCGATTGCGCTCGGCAAGGCTCTGTTCTGGGACCAGTCGGCCGGCAGCGACGGCATGGCCTGCGCGAGCTGTCACTTCCATGCGGGCGCCGACGGCCGGGTGGTCAACCAGCTCAACCCCGGCTTTCTCGATGAAAGGGTAAGCACCCCTTCAGGAGACGTTTTTTTCGGTGCGGACATCACCGATGGATCCATCGCCGTCGGCGACATGCCGTCAGGCGCGCCGGCTGCACCAAACTATGCGCTCACGCCGGACGACTTTCCGCTGCATCAGCTCGATCCCGCGCAAACGGTCATCGGCAAGTTCGGCGAGCCCGTCACCGATCGCAATTCACAGATCATCACCACCAGCAACGACCGTGTCTCCTCGGCGGGAGCGGTCGCCGCCTCATACGAAGGTCTGGTCAAGCGGGGGCGGAGGGAGATTTGCGGCAACGTTTCCGCCGAAATTTTTCATGCCGGCGGCTTTGCCGCGCGGCAGGTGGAGCCCCGGAACACGCCGAGCGTCGTCAACGCGGCGTTCAACCACCGTAATTTCTGGGATGGCCGCGCCAATAATATTTTCAATGGCGTAGGCGTATTCGGACTGCGTGAGGTCAGCGCCGATCCCGCACGGCGGATCCTGGTGCAAAGCGACAACGGTGAACTACAGCTCAGCTTTTTGCAGATTGAAAACGCCAGCCTGGCCTCCCAGGCGATGGGTCCGCCGGTGAGTGCGCTGGAAATGTCCTGTGACGGACGCACCTTCATGGAGCTGGGCCGTAAGCTTCTCGCCCGTTCGCACCGCCCGCTCGAGTTTCAGACCGTTCACCCGCAGGACAGCGTTTTGGCTGCCTATCGAAATCCCGCGGGCCGGGGCCTGGATTCCCGGCACAGCTACCGCGCTCTCATCAGACGGGCCTTTCACCCCCGCTACTGGAGTGCGAGCGGCCGGTTTCGCATCGCAGCGGACGGCACCCTGGAAGTCGCCGCTGACGGCTATACCCAGATGGAGATCAATTTCTCGATGTTCTGGGGCATCGCCATCATGCTCTACGAAAGAACCTTGATTTCCGATCGGAGTGATTTTGATGCCCGGCTCGACGCCGGATTGGAGGCGGCCACCGGCGGCTGCTCCGTAGGCGGGATAGCGGTTCCCGATCTGCCGAACGCGGATGCGGTCGAGCGCGGCTGCGAGATTTTCTTCGCCCGCCAGTCGGACATGGCGCGCCCCGGGGCCAACTGCGGCGCGTGCCACGGCGGCGCCGGCTTGTTCACCTCGGCCGCCTACCAGGCCGGTGAGAGCTTCGAGCCCGTGACCTCGGGTAATGAGATATTGGCCGACCGCGGATACTTCAATATCGGCGTGCATCCGGTGTTCACCGACCGTCTCAGCGGCCGCCTGGATCCGTGGGGAAACCCCTTATCGTTCGCGAGACAGTACAAGGCCTATCTGGACTCTCCCCGGGGCGAGGCGGACCTGCCCGTGGACCCCATCATCACGAATGCGGGGGAGACGCTCGGCCTCTCCGTCGATACCTGTGACACCGGTGACCCGGTCCCCTGCGAGGCAATCCCTCTCAGTGTCGATGGAGCCAGCAAGACCCCGGGCCTGCGCAACGTGGCCCTGACGCCGCCCTACTTCCATACCGGGGGCTACGCGACCTTGCGCCAGGTCCTCGATTTCTACAATCGCGGCGGCGACCGGCGGACGTTTACCGACCCCGGCGATGCCGATGTGCTGCCCGAGGAGCATCCTGTTTCCTCGAACCTCGAGCTATGCACCGCGGGCGACACCACCGGCTCCGGGCCGCTCGGCGAGTCGGGATATCCCCTCAACGAGACCGTACCCTGGAGCCAGACGCTGAATTGCGGCAGGAATGCAAACGGGTTGATTGTTCCGCTCGGTCTGTCGGACGCACAGCTCGACGATCTCGAATCGTTTCTGAAAGCTCTGACCGACCCGCGGGTTCGGTGTGACGCGGCGCCCTTCGATCACCCGTCATTGTTCGTCACACACGGGCACCTCGAAGCCGATGTCGACACAGACGGCAGGGCCGACGATATCGTGGTCGAGCTGCCCGCCGTCGGCGCCGCCGGCTACGATGCAGAATCCGGGCTTTGTATCCCCAACGACGGCGATCTGTTCGCCCCCGGTATGCGAGCTCGTCTTGCATCCCCTCGGCCCATTGCAAAGAGAAGGAGGTAGCCGTCTGCAGCGACGGATCCAATCGAAGCGCCTTTATCCGTGGCAACGATACACGGAGTCGGCCAAGTCAATGCGACCTGAAGGTGCAATCGGGCAAGGAGAATGATAGGTGGCGGGGCTCGAGCGCACCATCGGAAAACCCAACGCGGGATCTCATGGGGTTGTCGTTTTGAGGCCAGGTCCGGCAGGGCTTCCTGTCGACGCCTCGGACTATGGCTCGTCATGGGGAGATCGATGCGTCCACTACCGGGGCGCCTGTAGATTGACGACGGAGAAATTGAGTGCGGAAGGCTCTAATCAGATTAGGCCGGGTGCATGAATGCACGAAAACGGCCGGGTAGCTTTGCATTAAATTTCCTGCGCATAAACCAGTCGTGAGAGGGCGACAACGGCAGCAACATCTGGATTCTTCAAAGGGGCGAAAGCCGCCGCCTTAACGATTGCGACTCTTGTGGCAGGTTCCATGACCGCTGTCGCTGGCAACGAGGCGACGACGGTACAATGCGCCCGGGTTTCTGCCCCTTCTCATTCGATGGCAATGTCCTGAGCAATCGGCACATGCGGTGGACCCCCGTGACGCCATGCATCGACAAGCTGATTCAAGTCCTCCGGATCGGCAGCGCCTTCGAGGCAAGCGATATCGACCCGCAACTTCCTGACGTCATTTGGGCAATCGGGACTCGTGTCGATTTGGTCATTGGCGATTCCTTTGCCTTCCAAGGATTCAAAGACGAATCCTGCGGAATGAGAAGCCATCAATCGCCCCTGCCGTTTGAGTCAAGGTCACGGCGCGGGCGCGTTCTTGTTGGTACGCGCCAATCTTAGCCACGGTAGTAAACGGCCTTTTTCGGGGTATTCTCTCGAGATCGGAGTTGAGAACCCCCCGAAGGCTCAACGGCTAACGGGACTCTAATTCCTCGCGAGTTTTTGCGCCTGGGCGCGCCGTCACCGGCCATCCCGGCCCGCAGGGAGAACCCCGGCTTTTGTTCGTTACCGTCGGACGTTTTGCCCGCAAGACTTCGGCGCGACTTGCCGG
>JAOTVC010000293.1 GCA_029863585.1 Alphaproteobacteria bacterium
CAGTCATCTGTGGCTGTCGATAGCAGTTTTTCAAACTCTTTTGATTGTGCTGCGATTGTCTCACTATGGTTTTCATTTATCGAATCTCTTTCTGAGGAGGTCTTTGCTACCTCCTCATGTAATCTAGTTGTAAGAGTTTCGGCTTCTGCCTTCAAATCAATGAATGCTTCACGCTCCGCGTTTGCGCTCCCATCCAGCCCCAGTTCGAAGAGCAGCGCGATGAATGCTCCTCTGACTGATTGATGGTTGGTTGCAAAATTGCCTTGCAGAAACTGCAACGCATAAGCGGCCGTGCGCTGATCGTCGGCCTTTAGTTTGAAGATGAATTTGCCGATTGGCCCGGTCGATATTGCAGCTTTACGGTTGACATAGGCATCAAGGAATACTGGAACTATGGCATCAAGAAATGCCTTGTCTTCTTCATATTTGGGATTGAAGCTGTTGTAATGACTTATGATCTGTTGCGTGGCCTCGCTCTGTATTTGGACCACTTGTCCCAGGCTTCCATCCCGAATCTTGCGTATCCAATCCCATGCTTCTTCCTCTTTGGTCACCCAATCAAGTAATTCCGTCCTTTTGTCAAACCTCAGTACGCCATTGCGTGGCCCGAGATCAATCTCAGCGGGAAAGGTGTTTGGCATTTCACCTTGAGGCATTTCAAACCTCGGAGTAAGAATTCTTTTCGGACTTCAACCTATTTTCGAAAATTGGTCAAGCGGGACAGAGAACCAAAGAAAGTGAGCCGGATTTGCCCTGGCTCAGCGCCGTTCTTCGTAGTCCAGTTCCTGGCCGATGCCGGCGGCGACCGCCTTCTTATGCAGCATCGCCGAGACGCCCATGTATTCCAGCGCCGTTCCGCCGGACAGGAACATGGTGATCTCATCCTCCGAGGTGCGCCCCGGCACCTTGCCGACGATCACCTCGCCAATCGAACCTTTGACATGGTCGCGGGTAATTTCGCCCGCTTCAAGGGGAATCAGGATCTCGCCCTTTTCATGGAAGGCCTGATCGAGATCGTCGACGATGACCCTGCCCTTCAGGAGCGTCGCCGTGTCGATTTCCCGGCGCTTGGGGTAATGGGCGCCGATGATCGAGCAATGGGTCCCCGGCCTGATCCAGCCGCCGTCGAGGATCGGCTCATGGGCGTTGGTGACGGTTACCAGGATGTCGGCGCCGCGCACCGCCTCTTCGGCGCTGCCGGCCGCCTGGGTGTCGATCCCCGGCAGGGCGTCCCGCGCCCAGTCGATGTAAGCCTCCAGATGGGCGCGCGTCGGGCTGTAAATCAGGGCGGTTTCGATGTCGCGCACCGCGGCGAGGCCCATCAGCTGGGTGCGCGCCTGATCGGCGGAGCCCAGGATGCCGACGGTCTTGGAGTCTTCACGGGACAGGTGCTTGGCCGCCATCGCCGCGGTGGCGCCGGTCTTCATCTGGCCGATATACGAGCCATGCAGGATCGCCAGCACCTTGCCGGTATCCGCCGCATAGAGGGTGATCCACAGGTTCATGCCGCCATAGCCGCCGGAATAGAGCGAGGCCCCCATGACGCCGACGCCGCGCAAAGAACCGCCTCCGATCTTCAGCGATCCCTTGCGGTTGCTGTTCGGCACTTCCACTTCGAAATTCTGGCGCGGCAGGATGTCGAAATCGCCGTTGCCTTGATCGGTATAGGCGGCCTCCACCGCGGCGACGAAATCGCCCATGGTGGCGTGGCCGTCGCCGATCAGGGTGGCGATGTCGCGCTCGTTGATGAAGATCGTCATGGGCCGGGGCGGTCCCTGGGTCCCGCAACCTGGGCGGCGCCGACGCTGGAGGCGCCTTGCCGGGACTCGGCAACCGCGCCCAGCACGGTGCCGGGGGCGATGCCGCCCTGGCCGGCCCAGTCCTGGGGGCTGATCTTGGCCCGGCTGCCTTCCGGGCGAACCCGGGCGATGGAGATTCCGCCCAGTCCGGTGGCCACGGTCATGCTCGTGTCGGTGATCTCCACCACTTCGCCGGGGCCGCCATTGGCGCTGACCCTGCGGCTGCCGTAGAGGTTCAGCCGGGCACCGTCGATCGTCGTCCAGGCGCCTGGCTGCGGGTCGGTGCCGCGGATCAGGTCGTGCACCCGCCCCGCGCTCTGGGTCCAATCGACCTCTGCGTGCTCGGCCCGGCACCAGCCCTCGTAGGTGGCGTTCGCCTCGTCCTGGGTGATGCGCGGCGCGGTGCCGGCGCGCACCAGTTCGACCGCCTCCATCATGGCATCCACGCCCATGGGAAACAGGTGGTCGAAATAGAGGCTGCCGACGGTGTCATCGGGGCCGATTCGGACCTCCTTCTGCAACAGGATGGGGCCGGTATCGAGCCCGTCGTCGGGCCAGAAAATGGTCAGCCCGGTCCGCGTTTCACCGGCGATGACCGGCCAGTTGATCGAGCTCGGCCCGCGGTGGCGCGGCAAAAGCGAGGGGTGATACTGGATCGAGCCCTTGACCGGCAGATCGAGGCAGCGGCTTGGGACGATCTGGATCACATAGGCCATCAGGCAGAGGTCGGCCTTCTGGGCGGCGAGAAGATCAGCCGCCTCGTCGGTTTTCCAGGATGTGAGCTGATGGACCGGAAGCCCGGCCTGCAGGGCGCGTTCCTTGAGCGGGTCGATGGGGCGCCCTTCGACATCGGGCGGGCAGAACACGGCGGCGACCTCGTCCTGCGCTTCCAAAAGCCGGTCCAGGACGGCCTTGCCGAAGGCCTGCTGGCCGTGGATCACAATGCGCATGAAGTTCCTTCGCGTGGACCATTGCATGCCGCAAATCGGGCGGCGCTAAGCACTATAGCGGCAGCCGCCGGAACGGCAAACGCCCGTGATCGAAAATGCCGGGTGGGCCGGGCGGGAAAACCGCGCGCGGGCAGTTCAGGAGCCGCTGGGCGGGCCGTCTGCGCCTTGCACCGCGTTGCGCACCGCCGTGGTCCAAATGTCGAAGGTGGTTTTGACTTCGGCGCCGACCAGGCTCATCGCGGCGATGATGGCGACGGCGATGAGCGCCGCGATAAGGCCATACTCAATCGCGGTGACGCCCCGATCGGAGGTCAGCAGGGAAGTGATCGAGCGGATCAGGCGATTGCCCATGGGCCGTTCTCCAAGACCACGACGCGTAGCGACCCGCGTCGGGCAACCCCGTGATCCTACCAGAAAGGCCTGCGACCCTAATAATAGTAATGGTCCAGAAACACGCCGACCATGAGAAATCCCAGGCCGATGATAGCGATCGGCTTGGACA
>JAOTVC010000294.1 GCA_029863585.1 Alphaproteobacteria bacterium
GGCAGACCGCGCACCAGGTTCTTGACCAGGCGGGGTTTCGGGATCGCATAGATCGGCTCGAGATTGCGATGGATGCCGATATGGGCGCCCATGGCCGGGGCCGCGACCGGCCAGTCGAGTGCTGTTTCGAGAAAGTGCGTGGACACCAGCCTGCTTTCAGGGCTGTCGTAACGCCCCGGCACAGGGCGGCCCATGAACGTATCCCCGTAGCTTTCATGCGACCAGTCGATGATCTTCCCCTCGCCATCCAGACTGCCCCGCAATTCGCATACGGTTGCGGAGCCATACGGTTCCCACGCATGTTCGTCATCACGGGTCCATTTCAGCAAGATGGGCGCATCCGGTATGGCGCGGGCGATCACGGCGGCCTCGAAAGCGGCGTCGTCGGCGCCGTTATGGCCATAGCAGCCGGCCGCCGGCATGAAGATCAGGTGAATGTCCTTCTCGGCCATGTCCAATGCCCGGGCGAGCGCGCCCCGTAACGGATAGATTCCCTGGCTATGGCTCCAGACCGTCAGTCTGCCAGATTCGTAAAGCGCGCATCCGGCGGAAGGGCCCATCGATCCGTGCATGATATAGGGTTTCTCGTAGCGGGCGGAGAGCGTGATCGCCGCGTCGGCCGGCGGCGGCGCCAGATCCGGCACCGGCGCCTCGACCGGGGCGCCGCCGGCGGCGACCGGAAAGCTCAGCCGCTCGTTTTCCGTGAGGGATTCGAACAATTCAGCCGTCCGCAGCCCGGCCCCTTGGTGCCATTCGGCAGCGCCCTTGAGTCGGTCGGCAGCCTTGACGGCGGCGTATTCGTCGGCGGCGGCGACCGCGATGAAGCTGCCGTCGCGCACGACGGTCACGCCGTCCCCGGACAGACGTTCGACCACGGCATCGTCGAGGTTTTTCAACTTTGCGAAATAATGGGGCGGCCGCAACAGGCGGGCATGCAGCATGCCCGGCATCTTCATATCGTGAAGATAGGTCATCCGGCCGGTCACGATCTCGACCATGCCTTTCGGCGTCACGCGTTTGCCGACCCTGGTATGGTCCTGCGGCGCTTTCACGCTGACGTTCTCGTCGACCGCGGTGCCGAATGTCTTTCCCGCCATCAGGTCCCAATAGGTAATCGACTGGTTGCTGTCCCGTGACTGGATCAGCCCGTCTTCCACCTCCAGGCCGGCCACCTCGACGCGCAGCTTTTCGGCCGCCATCTCCAGCAGGTGGCGGCGTGCCGTCGCACTGGCCATGCGGATGGCGTTCCCGGAATGCTGCATCGACATGCTGCCTGTGGTCATGCCTTCATTGGGGTCGACGCCCGTTTCCGCGCGCCGCACATCGATCCGGTCGTAATCGACGTCCAGTTCCTCGGCGGCGATGATGGCAAGGGCGGTATAGATCCGCTGGCCGAGTTCGACCTTGCCCGTGTGCAGGACAATGCGCCCGTCATCAACGAGTTCGATCCATTCGTCGAGGCTCGGGTGTTTGGCGATGCTGGGATGTCCGGCCATTTCACGCGCCTCCCGCGATCAGGCGTTCGATCGCCGTCAGGACCCGGCGGTGGGACCCGCAGCGGCAGAGATGGTCGTGCAGGGCCTGCTCGATCTCGCCCGCGGTCGGCCGGGGATTTCGATTCAGCAGGCCGGTGGTGGCGACGATCATGCCGGCGGTGCAGTAACCGCACTGCGCCGCCCCTTCCGCTAGAAAGGCCTTCTGCACGGCACTGAGATCCCCGTTTTCCGCCAGCCCTTCGATGGTGACGATGTCCTGGCCCTGGAATTCCGAGGCCGCCCGCACGCAGGAATTCGTCGCCACGCCGTCCACCAGGACGACGCAGGCGCCGCATTTTTCCTGGCCGCAGCCCAGCTTCGGCCCTGTCAGGTTCAATTGGTTGCGCAGGACGAAGATTAGCGGCGTATCCGGGTCCGCGTCGATTTCGCGCGTTTCGCCATTAACCTTGAGATGAATCGCCATCATACGTTGCCTGCTTGCTGGCTGTCATGCATCGAAAGGGGAACATCGGTTGCAGGCGATATCCGGTTGCCGCGCGAAGCCTTTGCAACCAAGAGCTCCGGCAATGCGCTGCGCCGCGTTACCCCTCGACCTTTTTGCCGACAATGCCCCACGACGTGTCCTTGGCAGTCACGAACACCCAATCCTCGTCGCCAACGACGTCGGCCGAATGGATGGCTTCGGCGGGGATGTGGATCAGTTCGCCCTTGCCAACGGTTCGCTCCTCGCCCTCGATCACCATGCGGCAGCGGCCGCTCAGCACATAGATGAACTGTTCGTTGGGATGGGTGTGAGGCTCGGCCCGCGTGCCCACCGGGATGCGGATTTCGCCGAAAATGATCCGCTCCCCGTCGACCCAGGAGCCGTTGGCCGTACTGTAGCCGGTGCCGGCCTCCAAGTTCTCCATGTCCGACGGATTGTAATAATGCTGCACCATGACCAATCTCTCCTTCCCGCCCGCGCCGGGCAACCGCGCAACTTGGAAAACACGGGAGCCCCGCACGTTCTGGCCGGGCTCCCGTCAACCCCTGCGGCCTACTTTCCGGAGACCGACTTGATCAGATCGGTGTACGCTTCGTAGCGGCCCGGCCGCAGCTTGTCGTACTCCTCGCCGCGCATGAACATGACCTCTTCGCCGATGCTGTTGATGAAACGCTTGAAGGATTTATGTTCCATCAGTTGTTCGAAAGCATCGCGAAGCTTCTTCAGGTCCGCATCGTTCATGCCGGACGGCGCCATGAAGATCCGGTCCATGGTAAACGAGACACCGGGATAGCCCAGCGACGCCATCGTCGGCACATCCTTGAAGTCCTTGTCATCGCTAAGGGGCGCATCGCCGGCCACCGCCAGCACCCGGACCGTGCCGTCGAGGTAGTGCGGCCGCGTCTGAGTCGCAAAGATCCAGGTAATCTGGTCTTCGCCGGCCAGCAGCGCCTGAAGGGCCGGGCCGCCGCCCTTGTGCGGAATCAGGTTGACCTTGATGCCGGTCTCCTTGATGAGCTGTGAGGCCGGGATGTGGGCCGGCCCCCACACGCCGCTGTGTCCCATATTGAGCTTGCCGGGATTCGCCTTGGCATAGGCGATGAACTCCTCGTAGGTCTTGAACGGCTGGTCGGCGCGCGCGACCAGGATCGGCGCCGCGAAGTTGATCCGCGCGATCGTCTTGAAGTCTTGCAGGGTGTTGAAGTTGACATCGACGGTCTGCGGTTTCAGCTGATCGAACGCGTTATGCGTGAACAGGAGCGTA
>JAOTVC010000295.1 GCA_029863585.1 Alphaproteobacteria bacterium
TCAGGTGGCTGACCGGAAAGGATGCTCGCGGGGTCTTCGCCAAATACGGGTTCGGGGCTGATTAGGCGGTGGACGGGTTGGGCCTGACCGCGTTGGAGAGCGAGGCGCTGGGGCTCAGCCTGCGGGTAGCGCTTTGGTGCGTCGTGATCAGCCTGCCCGCCGCAGTCGCGGTCGCCTGGATTCTCGCGCGCAAGGAATTCGCGGGCAAGGCAGTTCTGGACAGCATCGTCCACCTGCCCCTGGTGCTGCCGCCGGTGGTGGTGGGCTACGGGCTCTTGCTGCTCCTCGGCCGCCAGGGACCGCTCGGCAAGTGGTTGTTCGAGACCTTCGGTCTCTCCATAGCCTTCACCTGGAAAGGCGCGGTGGTGGCATCGGCGGTGATGGCCTTTCCGCTCATGGTTCGTGCCATCCGGCTTTCGATCGAGGCGGTGGACTTCGGTCTCGAAGCTGCGGCCCGCACCCTGGGTGCGGGCGCCTGGGGGGTCTTCTTCTCCATCACCTTGCCGCTGGCCTGGCCCGGGATCCTGACCGGAATGGTGCTTGGCTTTGCCCGCTCGCTTGGCGAATTCGGCGCCACCATCACCTTCGTTTCCAACATCCCCGGGGAAACCCGCACCCTGCCGCTTGCCCTGTACGGCCTCACCCAGATTCCGGGCAGCGAGGCGGCAGCGCTGCGGCTGATCGTGATATCGACCTTGCTGGCGTTCGCCGCCCTGATTGCCTCGGAGCTCACGGCGCGCCGAATCCGGGCGCGCATGGAGGGTTGAGTTGCTCGAAGCGTCGGTCATCAAAGTCCTTGGGAATTTCCGGTTGGAGGCCGAATTCGCCACCGGTGCGGGTCGGGTCACGGCGCTGTTCGGGCCCTCGGGTGCCGGCAAGTCGAGCCTGGCGGGGTGCCTGGCCGGGTTGATCGATCCCGACGCCGGGCGCATCAGCCTGGATGGGACAGAGTTGTTCAATTCGCAGACCGGCATCCGCCTGGCGCCGGAGCGCCGGCGCATCGGCTACGTCTTCCAGGATGCGCGCCTGTTTCCCCATATTACCGTGCGGGGCAACCTGGACTATGGCCGCCGCCGCATCCGCGATGCCGAACGCCGGGTGGATTTCGATCACGTCGTGGGTCTCCTTGATCTTGCGCCCCTGCTGGCCCGCCGGCCGGGCACGCTTTCCGGCGGGGAACGCCAGCGCGTCGCCTTCGGCCGGGCCGTGTTGATGAGCCCCAGGCTGCTCATCATGGATGAGCCGCTTGCCTCCCTCGATGCCGCGCGGAAGGCCGAAATTCTTCCCTTCATCGAACGCCTGCGCGACGAACTCGCGATCCCCATCATCTATGTCAGCCACGCCATCGAGGAAATTCTCAGGCTGGCCGATGATGTGGTCGTGCTGGCCCAGGGCAGCGTGGTCCGCGCCGGTCCGGCGGTCGAGACCCTGAACGCCACCACCATCGTGCATGGAGCGGAGGGCGACCCGGCTTCGGTCCTCGAGGCGGTGATCGACGCCGCCACGCAAAGCGACGGGCTGACCGCGCTGAGCGTCGGGACGGCCCACCTTTATGTCCCGGCGGTGGCAGGTGGCATCGGCGAAAAGGTCCGATTGAGGATCCGCGCGCGGGACGTGGCCTTGGCTCTGAGCAAGCCGCGGGATATAAGCGTGCTCAACATTCTAGGCGGCCGGATTCTGGAGATCGCCTCCGGTGGCGACGGCCATGTCGATGTGCGGCTTGACGTCGGAGGCGGCCTGTGGGCCCGCATCACCCGACGATCCGCCAGGGAGCTGGACCTGCAACCGGGCCAGGACGTGTTTGCGCTGATCAAGTCGGTGGCGATCGATCGGGGCGCGGGCGGCGGCGCCTGAGGGCCGGGAAACGAAAATGAAACCGAGGGAGGACGTGGCGAAATGGCGTTGTTGATCAAGCCTGGCCGGGATCCGGCGGAGAACTGGATGAAGGCCATCGCCAAGGAGCTGCCCGATCTCGAGATGCGGGCCTGGCCCGAGGCCGGCAACCGGACGGAGGTCGAATACCTCATCGCCAATTCCCTGCCGCCGGGCGAATTCGCGACCTTTCCCAACCTGAAATTCGTCGCCTCCACCAGCGCCGGTGTCGATCGGCTGTTGGACGATCCGGACTTTCCCGCCGATGTGCCGATCGTGCGGTCGATCAATGTTCAGCGGACGGCGACCATGTGCGCCTGGGTCTGTTATCACGTGATCCGCCATCACCGCCATTTCGATCAGTACCGCGAAAATCAGGCCGCGAAGTTGTGGCAGCATCTGCGTTACACGGCGCCGGATTCGGTGGGGCTCGGCGTCATGGGGATGGGGACGCTGGGCGGCACGGCGGCGCGCATGCTGAAGGGGTTCATGTTCGATGTCGCGGGCTGGAGCCGCACGCCCAAGACCATCGAGGGGATCGAAACCTTCGCCGGGACGGACGGGTTCGAGCCCTTCCTGAAACGCTCCAACATCATCGTCTCGATCCTGCCCGGTACGCCGGAGACCGATAATCTGCTCAACCGCGACACGCTCGCCCTGTTGCCCGAAGGCGCCTATATCGTCAATTGCGGGCGCGGCAACCTGATCGACGACGATGCCTTGATCGGGGCCATGGACCGGGGCCATATCGCGGGGGCGGCGCTCGACGTCTTCAAGACCGAGCCCCTGCCGCCCGATCATCCCTTTTGGAGCCATCCCAAGGTGACCGTGACACCGCATTATTCCTCCAACGGCGGGGCGCGGCACGGCGTCGGCGTGATCGTCGACAACATCCGCCGGGACAGGGCGGGCCAGCCTTTCACGAATATCGTCGACAAGGCGTTGGGCTATTGATTGGGGACTATGAACGCCGGTAACGGCCGATTGAAGCCATGGCGAGCGAGCAAGTTGCAGTCGAAAAACTGAAAAGGGCCACGGCATTTCACAATGAAGGCCGGCTCAAGCAGGCCCTCGCCCTCTACGATGAGGTTCTGGCCCGGGATGCGAACAATTTCGATGCCCTTTGTCTCTCCACCCTGGCCGAGGCCGCGGGCGGAAATTTCAAGGCGGCGGCGCGACGGATCGAGACGGCGCTGGCGGTTCGCCCCGATAGCCGGGATGCCTGGAACATCAAGGGCGATCTGCTGATGTCCTTGGGGCATTATCGGGATGCCGTCGAAAGCTTTGGCAGGGCGCTCAAGATCGACCCTCATGCCCCGGACATCCTCAACAATCTCGGTAACGCCCTGAGCCATGCCGGAAAGCAGG
>JAOTVC010000296.1 GCA_029863585.1 Alphaproteobacteria bacterium
AGGTTGCTTTCCATTCCCAATACCGTCATGCCCCGCTTCATGCGGGGCATCTCATCATTGGCGGTCTCGGGGGCATCCAGCCAGCGTACCCGGACACCGGATCAATGGATGCCCCGGACACGCCGGGGCATGACGTTGAAGGGATAGCCTGTGGAGTTTGAGGCGGGACGAACTGCTACGTGGTCGCGGCCATGCGGCGCGCGGCGCTGCGGTCGAGGTTTTTCAGCAGCGTCGCCAGGCTGATCGATTTGAGCGTCGCGACGGCAATTTCATCGACCTCGTTCAGCACCCGGCCCAGGGCCCGGGCGATCTCGGTGTCGCCGGCCGTTCCCGGCATCTCGCTGGCGTCGGTGACGATGTCGCCGAACAGGTCGATCACATCGAACAGGGAGACGCGCCGGGCATTGCCGGAAAACCGGTAGCCGCCGCCGACGCCGCGCACCGCCTCCACCAGGCCGGCCCGGCCGAGGTCGCGCATGACCTTGGCGAGATGGTTGACGGAGATGCCGTAGATCTCCGCGATCTCCGCCGCCGACATCTGGCGTGCCGGATCGCGGGCGAGCTCGAGCACCGCAAGAAGCGCAAACAGGGTCGCCTTCTGCAGCTTCATGGGGTGTCCTCGTCTGCGATGTCGTCCAGCGGCATCTCGAGCTGGAGGAAGGAGCCCCCCATCATGCCCTGGCTGCGGAAGAACGCCATGTTGAGCGCGTCGTCCCGGGCCAGCATGGTGCGCACCAAAGCCACGCCCGCCGCCTGCATGCGCCGGGTGATGGCCGCGAACAATCGGGTGCCGATGCCGCCCAGGCGGAGGCCGGGATCGACGCCGATGGCGAAGACCCAGCCGCAGGGGGGAGAGCCGAATTCCCAGGCGCGCTGCTCGCCGATGATGAAGCCGACGAGGCGCCCCTCCGCTTCCGCCACCAGGAACCAGCGGTCGGCGCGCGCACCATAGCGGGCGAAGGCCCGCGCCCAGTATTCGGGCTTATTGATGCCGGTGATGCGCGCATCGATGGCCTCGACCTCCGACATGTCGCCGACGCGCGCGTCGCGGACCCTGAGCCTGGTTTCGGTTGGGTGTTCTGGCTCGATGGCGGTTTGGCTGGCGTCCGACATAGGAGGGGTCACGTTTTCGAGGCGGCCGTGGGCGCCGCGTCATATGATCCTTGACAGCATGGCGGGCAGCCGTATATTTGTAAATAGGTATTACGGTACGTATTTAATCTTTTTGGTCGTTTTCATCATAACTCATTGGTTTTCTGGGTTTCTTTATACCGAATAAAGTTCAAGTGCATGGTGCGAGCGCGGCGCGGCAGCCGGTGTGAAGAGGGGCGGGACGCGCCGGAGCGCAAAACAGCGGCCCGAAAAAATCAGTTAAGGACAGGTGGAGACCGATGATCGATTTCAGAACCCATCCGGACCGGTACAAACACTGGAAGCTGAGCACGGACGGTCCGGTCGGGACGCTTGCCATGGACGTCAAGGAGGACGGGGGCCTCAAGCCGGGTTACGACCTGAAACTCAATTCCTACGACCTCGGCGTCGATATCGAGCTCTACGACGCCACCCAGCGGCTGCGCTTCGAACACCCCGAAGTGGGTGCGGTGGTTCTGACATCCGGCAAAGACAACGTCTTTTGCGCCGGCGCCAACATCCGCATGCTGGGCCTGTCGGCCCATGCGGAGAAGGTGAATTTCTGTAAGTTCACCAACGAAACGCGCAACGGCATCGAGGACGCCTCGAAATTCTCCGGCCAGTCGTATATCTGCGCCATCAACGGCACCGCGGCGGGTGGCGGCTACGAGCTCGCCCTGGCCGCCGATCACATCATGTTGGTGGACGACAATGCCTCCGCCGTCTCCCTCCCGGAGGTGCCGCTTCTTGCCGTGCTGCCGGGCACCGGCGGCCTGACCCGGGTGGTCGACAAGCGCAAGGTGCGCCGCGATCACGCCGATTTCTTCTGCACCCTGACCGAAGGCATCAAGGGCAACCGCGCCGTCAACTGGAAGCTGGTGGACGAGATCGTGCCCAAGTCCAAGATGGCCGATACGGTGGCCGAACGCGCCAAGGAATTCGCAGCCAGGACCGACCGCCCGGCCGGGGTCAAGGGGATCACCCTGACCGAGCTCGACCGCACGGTCGGCGACGACGGCGTCGAATACGAACACGTGGCCTTGGCTTTTGACCGTGCCAGCAACACCGTCAACATCACCGTCCGCGCGCCCGGTGCCCCGGTTCCGACCAGCCCGGCCGACATCCATGCCCAGGGGGACAAGTTCTGGCCGCTGGCCCTCGCCAGGCAGCTTGACGACGCCATCCTGCATCTCCGCACCAACGAGCAGGCGCTCGGCCTCTGGGTGGTGCGCACCGAAGGCGACCCGGACCTGGTCGCGCAGGCCGACAAGGTGCTGGCGGACAATGCCGGCGACTGGCTGGTGCGGGAGGTCACGCTCTACCTCAAGCGGGTCCTGAAGCGGATCGACGTGACCTCGCGCAGCGTCATCGCCCTGGTCGAGCCCGGCAGCTGCTTCACCGGCACCTTGGCCGAACTGCTGTTCACCGCCGATCGCAGCTTCATGCTGGACGGCGTGCTGGAAGGCGACAACCGGCCGGCGGCGCTGCGCCTGACGGCGATGAATTTCGGCGCCTATCCCATGTGTAACGACCTCACCCGGCTCGAGACCCGGTTTCTCGACGACGAGGACAGCCTCAAGGCGGTTCGGAACAAGACCGGCGCGGACATCGAGGCGCGGGAGGCCGAGGCCTTGGGCCTGGTGACCTTCGCCCCCGACGATATCGATTGGGAGGACGAGGTCCGCATCGCAATCGAGGAGCGGGCCAGCCTGTCCCCCGACGCGCTGACCGGCATGGAGGCGAGCCTGCGCTTCGCCGGGCCGGAAACTTTGGAGACCAAAATCTTCGGGCGCCTGTCCGCATGGCAGAATTGGATCTTCCAGCGGCCCAACGCGGTCGGCGAGGACGGCGCGCTCAAGCTGTTCGGCACCGGCAAGCGCGCCAAGTTCGACGAAAACCGCGTGTGACCCGCGACAGGCCCCGCTTAAGCCTTTGACCAGAGGGAGAGAGAAAGATGGCGACGATCAACTATGATGAAAAAATCCCCAACAACGTGAACCTCTCCGGTGACGCGCGGTTGCAGCGGGCGCTCGAGAACTGGCAGCCCAAGTACCTCGAGTGGTGGAAGGAGCTGGGGCCGGTCGGCAGCGCCGCCTAA
>JAOTVC010000297.1 GCA_029863585.1 Alphaproteobacteria bacterium
GGCCTTCGGATTCTCGATCAACGTGCTGACCTTGTTCGGCCTGATCCTCGCGGTCGGCATCGTCGTGGATGACGCCATCGTCGTGGTGGAGAACGTGGAACGCAACATCGGCGAAGGCCTGAGCCCCAGGGAGGCGTCGATCAAGGCGATGGGGGAGGTCACCGGCCCGATCGTCGCGACGTCCCTGGTGATCATCGCGGTTTTCGTGCCCATCGCCTTCATCGGCGGCCTCACCGGCATGTTCTACCGGCAGTTCGCCCTGACCATCGCCATCGCGACGATCATTTCGACGATCAATTCCCTGACCCTCAGTCCGGCGCTCTCCGCCCTGCTGCTGCGCGACCGCAACGGCCCCAGGGACGGGCTCACCAAGGCGATCGATCTTTGCTTTGGCTGGCTGTTTCGGATTTTCAACCGCGGCTATGGCGCGAGCGCCAGGGCCTATACCTCGGGGGTCGGCGTGTTCGTGCGCCGCAAGGGCCTCATGCTGACCCTCTATGCCGTGCTGTTGGGGGCGGCCTATTGGGGGTTTCAGCTCGTGCCGTCGGGCTTCATCCCGGCCCAGGACAAGCAATACCTGATCGGATTCGCCCAGTTGCCCCAGGGGGCGACGCTGGAGCGCACGGAAAAGGTGATCCGCACGATGTCCGAGATCGCGATGAAGGAGCCGGGTGTCGAAAGCGCCGTCGCCTTCCCGGGGCTGTCGATCAACGGCTTCGTCAATTCCAGCAGTTCGGGGATTGTTTTCGTGACCCTGGACCCGTTCAGCCAAAGAAGATCGCCCAACCAGTCGGGCTTCGCCATCGCCGGGCGGCTGCAACAAAAGTTCGCCGCCATCGACCAGTCTTTCGTCGCCATCTTTCCGCCGCCGCCGGTCCTCGGCCTCGGCACCGTCGGCGGATTCAAGCTCCAGGTCCAGGACCGGAGCGATGGCGGCTACCAGGCGCTCAAGCAGGTCATGGACAAGGTGCTGGCCAAGGCGCGGGCGGCCCCGGAGCTGGCCGGTGTGTTCTCGACCTACGACATCAACGCGCCGCAACTGGACGTCCGGCTCGATCGCACCAAGGCCAACCGCATCGGCGTGTCGGTTGAAGAGGTCTTCCGCACCATGCAGATCTATTTGGGGTCGATCTATGTCAACGACTTCAACCTGTTCGGACGCACCTATCAGGTGATCGCGCAGGCGGACAAGCGCTTCCGCTCGAGCCCCCAGGACATCACCCGGCTTCAGACCCGCAATCTCGAAGGGCGCATGGTGCCGCTCGGCTCCGTGTTGACGGTCAAGAGCGGCTTCGGGCCGGAAACGGCGATGCGTTACAACACCTTCCGGTCGGCGGACCTCACCGGCAACCCGGCGCCAGGCTACTCATCCGGCCAGGCGCAGGAAAAGATCACGGCGATCCTGGCCGAGACCTTGCCCAAGGGGTTCGATTTCGAGTGGACCGAGCTGACCTATCAGCAGATTCTGGCGGGCAACACCGCGGTCTACGTCTTCCCGCTTTGCCTGTTGCTGGTCTTCCTGGTCCTGGCCGCCCAGTACGAGAGCCTGGTGCTGCCGCTCTCGATCATCCTGATCGTGCCCATGAGCATGCTGGCGGCGATCTTCGGGGTCTATTTCACGGGCGGGGACAACAACATCTTCACCCAGATCTCGATGTTCGTGCTGGCGGGGCTGGCATCGAAGAACGCCATCCTGATCGTCGAATTCGCGCGCGAGTTGGAGCGCCAGGGCCGCGACACCATCGCCGCCGCGATTGAAGCCAGCCGCCTGCGATTGCGCCCGATCCTGATGACCTCTTTCGCCTTCATCATGGGCGTGGTGCCGCTTGCCTTCGCGCTCGGTGCCGGAGCCGAGATGCGCCGCGCCATCGGTATCGCGGTTTTCTCCGGCATGCTGGGGGTCACCTTCTTCGGCCTGATCCTGACGCCGGTCTTCTATGTCGCGCTCCGGCGCCTGTCCGCCGGCCGATCGAAGGCGGCCGGCGAGGCGGCATCCAAGGCACAAGCCTGAGCCTGGACCCGTCGGCGGGGGAGGCTTGCATTCCGCAGGGGCGGGGCAATAATCGCTTCGATAAACGGGGTAGGACGACAACAAGGGGAGAAGAATGAAAGCGATCCAGATCCAGGAATTCGGCGGGCCGGAGGTGTTGCAGATTCGCGAGCTGCCGCACCCGGAACCGGGCGAAGGCGAAATCGTCGCCGCCATTCATGCCGCCAGCGTCAATCCCACCGACTGGAAGACACGCGCCGGCCAGCGGGCGGGTGGGGACATCCTCCCCTGGGTGCCGGGCTGCGATTTTTCGGGCATCGTCGAGGCCGTGGGGCCCGGAGTGACCGATTTCAAGCCGGGCGATGCCGTGTTCGGCGTGCCGCCCCAAGGGGGCGGCGGCACCTATGCCGACACCCTCCTGGTCGATGCCGCCCTGGTGGCACGGAAACCGGAGGGCCTCAGCCATGTCCAATCCGCGGCGATCGCACTCATCGGTCTCACCGCCCTGGTGTCGCTGGAGGACACCGCCAAGATCAAGTCCGGCGAGACGGTCCTGATCCAGGGGGGCGCGGGGGGCGTCGGCGGCTTCGGTGTCCAGGTCGCGAAGCATGCAGGCTGCACGGTCTACGCCACCTGTTCGACCCGCAATGTCGATTATGTTCGTGGTCTCGGCGCCGATCACGTGATCGATTACACCAGGGAAAAATTCGAAGACGTGGTGCCCCCTTGCGACGTGGTCTTCGACACCGTGGGCGGCGAGGTGCAGGAGCGCAGCTTCGGCGTGATCAAGCCTGGTGGGCGCCTCGCCTGGATCGCCCGCGGCTCCGAAGGTGCCGATCCGCCGCCCGATACCGTGCAGATGTTCCGCCCCCGGGTCGATCGGGACCGCGCGCACCTGGAGCGCATCAAGGAATTGTTGGACGCGGGCGCGGTCACGGTTCCGGAAATCACCGAATTCCCATGGGAGAGGGCCGGCGCGGCGCAGGAATTGAGCGCCACCGGCCACGTCCGCGGGAAGATCGTCTTGAGGGTCCGCTAGGGGGAGATGCCGGGTCGCCCTGGCCCGCCCCGACCTGCCATGGCGATCGCGCGAAATCGTGATTGGCCGCGTCCGGCGATCCGATCTAGTCTAATAAAGCCCGAACTAGTCCAATAAAGGGCGTGTATCGATCAGCTATCCAACAGTCTGGCGAAGAAAACAAGGGG
>JAOTVC010000298.1 GCA_029863585.1 Alphaproteobacteria bacterium
GGTTAACAGAGACTGTCACGATGCCGGAAACTTTGTCAAACCCGGCCCGAACGGAAGCTGTCGAGGCCCAGTTGCGGTCGGACGGCCTGTTCCCCACCGGGGACTTTGAGGGCATCGCGGGTGACCCCATATCACCATCAAATCCTTTCGATTTCGTTGGCTTATTGCCGGAGGCGCTGATCTCCCCTTGACTTGCAGCCGGCTGCGGTCGAATGATCGCCCGAAAAAGCGATAAATTCGATCGAGTTCCATGGCAGGAAAGCGATGGTCCGGGTTCACTTTTCCGCGTTGCTGGTTGCGTTGATGGCCCTCGTTGCACCGGCCCCGGGCAGCGCCCAGGAGCCGGCGGCGGCCTCGGCCAAGGAAGTGGTGCAAAATGTCTGCACCACTTGCCATAAAATGCGCGATATTCAGCGTAGCTCCGGGTACACGGACGCGGGCTGGAAAGAGTTGATCGCCACCATGATCGACCTCAAGGGCAGCCCGAAGGACCATGCCGCGATCGTGGCCCATCTTGCCAAGACCTATCCGCCGAAATCGAAGAACGCGCCGAAACTGGTTCCCGGATCCGTCAAGATATCTTTCAAGGAATGGACGGTTCCGACCCTGGGCCAGCGCTCCCGCGATCCCATAGAAGCCGAGGACGGGACGATCTGGTGGGCGGGCCAATGGGGCAACTTGATCGGCAAGATCGATCCCAAGACCGGGGCGATGAAGGAATATCCGCTGCCGGCCAAGTCGATGCCCCATAGCGTGACTCTCGATCGTGCGGGCAACGTCTGGTACACCGGCAACAAGAACGGCACGATCGGCAAATTCGATCCCAAGACCGAAAGGATCACGGTCTATAAAATGCCGGACCCCGCCGCCAAGGACCCGCACACGGCGATCTTCGACGCCAAGGGCATCCTCTGGTTCACCCTGCAGCACTCCAACATGGTCGGCAGGCTCGATCCCGCGACCGGCGCCATCAAGCTGGCGAAGATGCCGACCGAAGGCTCGCGCCCTTATGGCATCAAGATCGATGCCGCCGGTGCTCCTTGGGTCTCGTGCAACGGCAGCAACTGCCTGGTTCGGGTGGATCCAGCGACCATGAAGCTGACCGAGGTCAAGCTGCCGATCCCGGAGACCACGGCCCGGCGCCTCGATATCGCGCCCGACGGCATGATTTGGTACGTCAATTCGTCGCAGGGCAGACTGGGCCGTTACGATCCCAAGACCGGCGCCATCAAGGAATGGCCGTCGCCCAGCGGCAAGCGTTCTCACCCCTATGCCATCGCCATCGTCGACGGCAAGATCTGGTACAACGAATCCCGAATGCGCCCCGACGCCCTGGTGCGGTTCGACCCCAGAACCGAAACCTTCCAGAGTTGGCCGATTCCGTCGGGCGGGGTCTACGCCGGCATCATTCGCCACATGCGGGTCATGAAGGACGGCAGTTTGATCATCCATCAGAGCAGCACCAACCGGATCACCAAGGTTTCGATCGTCGACCCGCTGGCCAAGCGCTAGCCGAATCCGCGTCTACCTGCGCCCGTCCCGGCGGTGTTGCCGGCTGGGGCAGGCTCTGCGACAGTTCCGGGGGCGGCAACCATGCCGCCCCCATATGACGAGGAGTCCGCCAGATGAAGGGATATGCCACCGTGTCTTCCCCCTACGCCCGCAAGGTCCGGGTTGCGACGATAGAGACCGGACAGCCCGACCTGATCGAATGGCGCATGTTGAGCCGCGAGGAACGCCCAGAGGTGGTGCCGCCGGTCAATCCCCTGGGCAAGGTGCCCGCGGTGGTCCTCGATAGCGGCGAGGCGCTCTACGATTCGCCGGTGATCTGCGCCTATGTGGATTCGCTCCACGACGGGAGCAAGTTGATCCCCCCGGAGGGCCCCGACCGCTGGGAGGTTCTGCGCCGCGAGGCGCTGGGCGACGGCCTCGCGGAGGCGGTGGTCGCGGTCGCCCAAGAGAGTCAAAAGGCGCCCGAGACCCGCAGCCAACGCGTCATCGAGCGTCAGGGGGTGAAGGTAGCCGCCGCCTTGGCGGCCTTGGAGGACGAGGTCCCATCGTTCCGAGATCCCCCGAGCATGGGCGAAATCGCGGCGGCCTGCGCATTGGGCTACATGGAATACCGCGGCGTCGCCGCCGATTGGCGCGGCCGCTATGGGCGCCTTGCGGCTTGGTACGCCAAGATCCTTACCCGCCCGTCCTTCGTCCAAACAATGCCGGAAGACAAAGCCTGAGCCGCGCCCGCATTTTCCCTTGCATGGGCGCGCGGGCCTTATCATCCTCGCGGCAATGAAGATCTAACCGGGGAGGACATGACCGATGGCTTACGAAGGCATGATCGCGGAAACCGTGCGAGTCCATGGCCATGGCGGAGAACTGATCGACGCCTACGCCGCCAGGCCGCTGGGGGCTGGTCCCCTGCCCGGCGTTCTCGTGGTCCATCACATGCCGGGGTGGGATGAATGGACCCGGGAGGTGGTGCGCAAGATCGCCCATCACGGTTTCAACGCCGTATCGCCCGACCTTCATTTCCGCCAGGGGCCGGGCACGCCGACCGAAAAGGCCGATAAGGTGCGGGCCATGGGCGGACAGATCGACGAGAAGGTCATCGGCGATCTGTCGGGCGGCGAAGCCTACCTGCGGGACCTGCCCACGTCCAACGGCAAGGTCGGCCTGATCGGATTCTGTTCCGGCGGGCGGGTTGCTTATATGGCGGCGGCCAAGATGCCGAGCCTGGATTGCTGCGTCGATTGCTGGGGCGGCAATGTCACGTCACCGCCCGCCAAGCTCAACGACAACCAGCCCGTGGCGCCGTTCGACATGACGGCCGATATATCGGTGCCGCTACTCGGACTGTTCGGCAACGAGGACAAGAACCCGGATCGCGAACAGGTGGACGAGATCGAAGCCGAGCTTAAGGCCAAGGGGAAGGAATACGAGTTCCACCGCTATGACGGGGCGGGCCATGCCTTCTTCAACTACATGGCCGGGCGCTTCCATTGGGAGCAGGCCCAGGATGGTTGGGAAAAGGCCTTCGCGTTCTTCGATAAGTATCTTCGCTAGGGCCGTGCCTCCGGCACCTACTGCCTCGAACTGCCGGACGGCGACACGGAAACCTGTCGAAACGCCAAGCGTCTCAACGGCGACGTGATGACCGAGACGGACGGGCTCGGGGCTGCCTCGGACAAGAA
>JAOTVC010000299.1 GCA_029863585.1 Alphaproteobacteria bacterium
TTGCCGGTCGATCGGATTGCGGAAGGTCTCACCGCCCTTGCCGCCGCCACCGCCCGTGACAAGGCTGGCGGCCGACAGCGCAAGACCTGCTGCGGCCGGGATACAACCGCTCAACGCGACGGAGCAGACCCCGGCGGAGAGGATGATGCGAAAGCGCGACATACCGCCAAAGTGCGCCAACACTTGAATCTTGTGAACGGTGCAATAGGCGTAGCCCGCACGGAGTATGCGGGCTTAATTATTTGTTACCAGCGGTTTAGAGATGCCCCTGAATGAGGGAGGGGCGGCAACCGTGAGGCTGCCGCCCCCGAGGGGGGTGTGTTGAGGGACTATTGCCACAACGATACGACCCTACCGCGAAGTCGCACGGCATACCCCTGTGCAAACGGCCAAAATTGGCGCGAATAAGGATTAGTTCTTTGATGTGAATGGCTTGGCGATAAGCCGCCGTCCGTGGCCCACGTCAGCGCATGTAGCGCTTGACGATGTCGGGAATATGGCCGACGACGCAGACCGTCTTGTCGGCCTCGAGCGGCGAATTTACCGGCTGGATCTGCTCCACGTCGCCATACTCCCGAATGATGACGTAGTAGTCCGCAGACACCGCGTTTTGGCAGCGGGTCATATACCACGTCTCGGTGCCGCTGAAGTCGTCGAATTGCACGAAGCGAACCTCACCGGGCCCGCGACCGAACTCGATTGAAATCTCCTCCGCCGACACCGGCGCCGCCGCCTGGGCAAGCAGCGACGCAAGAAAAACGCGGGGGCCCCAGAACCCCTTCCGAACGAATGCCCTGAACATCATATGCTGCCCCGGCCGTGCCAGGCCTCCGTGGCGGCCCTTCCCACCGAACGGCGCGGCGGCGGGCGGAAGCCGGCCGCGCGCCCCGGCTTTTCGGGCGGGAGACGCCTGCAAACAGGGTAGCGCAAATCCGCCGAAGGAAACATCGGCGTTGCGAAAGGATACCGGCGCCGCAGACGAATGAAGCGCCTTTGCGGTCAGTGCAGCGGACCGACGGGCTCCGTCAGCAGCAGCTGCTGCGCCGCCCGCCCCGCCCGCTTCCAGTAAGCCCAGGCTTCGAGGTCGGCCCAGTCGAGCAACAGCTTGCTGGCGCTCGCTTCGGCCTTCATCGGCGCATCGTGGCCGTATTGATCGACCAGGACCTGCGCGACGAGCACGCATTCCTGCACGTCGTCCCATTTCTCCCGCATGATGGCATCGTGAATCGGTGAAACCTCGTTCACGACGTCCGCCGGCAGTTCTTGGACGCTGAAATCCATCATTCTCCGGGTCATGGCGTTTTCTCCAGTACGGTTTCCCACTTTGACCGAGTCGCGAGTCCCAAAGTGAAAGTTATATTTTATTAATCTTCGTTAACATACGGAAACTCAAAGAAATTCCCGACTGGAGTGGTTTAAGGCTATCCAATCGTCCAATAAAGGGAAAATTTGAAGTACTTCTATAGAGGTAGGTCAAAAATTGGCAGAAAACAGCCGATTTTTGGATTTTTGGCCACCCGTCGCCTCGGCGCGGCGGCTTCCTTATGTAATAGGGCACAAATTCCCTAGTACTTCCGCGCAAGGTCGCTAGGCCGTAAGTTTTATAATAATAACGAAGATCGGAATCTATCCTACCGCGAAATAAAGATCCCAGAAAAGTGAACAAACTAGTGAATCAAAAGGATTAAATAATATGACACCGTCGCCTGTATATTTGGTGGGGGGCTCCAGGCTGTTTCGACAGGGACTAAAGGTCTATCTTGATGGAACACCGTTTGAGGCGGTGCGCGAGATTGAGCGGGCCGGCGAAGCAAAGAGCCGAACTGAAGGCGAAGTTCCCCCCGCGCTGGTCCTGTTTGCCCTCTCCCATGGGCAGGAGGATTTCGACCTCGATATCGGCACCTTGCGCCAAGCCTTTCCCGGCGCACCGGTGATCGTCATAGCCGAGTCCCTGTCGCTGGAGGACATGACACGCTGCCTCGCCGCCGGCGTGAGCGGCTACCTGCTGAGCGACATTTCGACGGACGCGCTGTCGTATTCGTTGCAGCTCGTACTGCTGGGCGAAATGGTCTTTCCGACCCAGATGGCGACGTTCTGGACCCAGATGCCGGTCCGCAGACCCGCCTCGGACTCCAAGGCAATTGCCGAGAAGCTGTCGAACCGCGAAAGCGAGATCCTGCATTGCCTCGTCGACGGCAGCTCGAACAAGGCCATTGCGCGCCGTCTTGAAATCACGGAATCGACGGTCAAGGTTCACATGAAGAGCCTGCTGCGCAAGATAAACGCAGCCAACCGGACCCAGGCAGCGATCTGGGGGATGGGAGCCGGCTTCGGTGGCAGCGAGGCACCGGCCGCAGAGCCTGCCCCGGTCGACTGACCGAGCGTTCATGCCAAATGACAAAGCGCCCGGCGCAACACTGCGGCCGGGCGCTTCGCTTTGGCCACAGGGACCGGTACCGGGTCGCTGTTACTTGGCCTTCGCGGCCGGCTTGCGCTTGCGCAGTTCCGCCATCGCCTTGGTAAAGCCCTTGAGCGAAAACACCTCGAGCTGCATCTGCTGGCCAAGCTGATAGCCTATGGTTCCGCTGGACTCCTTGGACAGGAGCTGGATGACCTGCTCCGTCTTGTCCGCGGCAGCCGCGGCCGTGCAGTAGGTCTTCTCGCAACCGCCCACACGCAGCTGCAGCAAGGCCCCACTTCCGTGCAGGCGGATCGCCATGGGACGTCCTTCCGGCGAATCCGTCGGCAGACGCACCTGCATCACCAACGAACCGTCGCTGGCGTTGTATCCGAACACGAGGACGCCCCGCACCGCGTTGGTGGCGACCGCGCAGGACTGTCCCTGGCACAGCAGGTGCCAGCTATCGAATGTCGTGCGCTTGACGTCGGGGCCCGTATTCGGCGCCTGCGCGGGCTTCCCTTGCGCGGCTGCCTCTAACGGCGACAGCAGAAGCAGCGACAGCACCGCCGCAGCATAGAAAAGGCCGCGTCTTCCGGCCATGCGGGGCTGGCTTGTCTTGTCCGTGATCCTGTCCATCGATCCAAATACTCCCGTTTTGCGATCCATGCCCCAGCCGTCGGGCGAACCCGTCAGCCCCTCGGTGAGCGTACCATGCCGTTCGCCGCAGAGGGCAGTACCGCAATCGACTTGCCACAAACGGGGCACCGCGGCCTGCCGTACGCCCGCTT
>JAOTVC010000300.1 GCA_029863585.1 Alphaproteobacteria bacterium
AGCCTCGCCTTCGACATCATGCTGCGGACCTTGGCCCAGCGATTTTCGCGTTCTTCCAGGGAAAATCGGGGGTAGGGATAAAGCTCGGGCATGGGTCCTCTCATTCTCTCTGGGGATTGTCGTCGTCAGGTCTTGGGTTCAGCGCGCGGCATCGCCCGCCGTTGCGAGCTCGATGAAATTGCCCCCGGGATCACGCAGATAGATCGACGCGGCGATGGGCAAGCCCGGGTCGTGGGACACCGGGCCTTCGAAGCGCCAGCCCGCGGTGTTCAAGCGCTCCGCCGCGCGCGCCAGTCCCGCCGGGGAAACACGCAGGCCCGTGCGCGGCACGCCGGTCGTGGCCTCCTCCGGGGATTCCTGGAAATGCTGGTTGGCTAGATACACCGCCAGCCGGCCCGCGCCGCAGGCGAAATAGACCTGCATGTTGACTCTCGGCACCAGGCGGTTGTTCACGATCGATGAATAGCGCTTGTCCATCCGCCGCGTGCCCGGTGCCATGTCCTCCTTGCCGTCGGCCCAGGCCTGGGCGCGGGCGTAATCGGCGGTGGCCCAGCCGACGCGGTGAACCGGGGTCAGGCCCAGCACCTCGGCATAGAACTGCTCGGCCCACAGGATGTCGGCGACCTGGATCGCCGTGTGATGGAGGACCGGCGCGCCGCCGGCATCGGTGTCGGCCCGCGCGATGAGCTGGATGCGGTTGCCGTCGGGGTCGAAGAAATAGAAGCCGTCCTTGGACTCCTCGGGCGGGTCTTCGGAATACGTGAAGATGTCGGCGCCGTGGGCGCCGAGGCGGCGGGCGACCTTGTCCCGCGCACCGGGTGCCAGGACAAAGGCGTGATGGACGCCGGTCTCTCGCAGGTCGGGCTGCGCTTCCGATGGCACGAGGATGACGTGCTGGCCGCCGTCGGCGGCGAGCACGGCCGCGCCCTCGGCCTCCGGCCAGGGCAGGGTGCTGCGCTCCAGACCCAGGACTTCCGCGTAGAAAGCCGCGGCGCGCCCGGCGTCGGAGACCTGGATGACGAGATGGCTCAGTCCCCGCAGGCCGAGATCGCTCTCCGCACGTGATCCTGCGTCGGGCATCAAGCGTCGCCCTCAGCCGACGTCGAGGTCAGGCGGGGCGGCATAGGCGACGTCCTCGTCCCGGCGCCAGACGATCTCGAGGAAATTGCCGCTCGGGTCCTTGAAATAGACCGACTGCCCGAAAGGTCCGGCCTCGGGATGGTCGACCGGGCCTTCGAAGGGCACGCCCTTGCTCTTGAGGCCGGCGACCACCTGATCGAAGGCGGCCCTTTCCACGGCGAAGGCGTGGCGGATGCCCATGGCCCCCTTCAACTGGCCATCCGGCGGCATCGGCATGAAATCGGGCGCCAGCGCCACGGCGAACAGGAAATCGCCCAGGGAATAGGCCTGGTGGACGGAGCGCCCGTTCAGGGTGTCCTCGGTGAAGAAATTGACGGCCCCCTGAAGCCTCGCACCGAGGACGCCGCAATAGAAGTCCTCCGCCTCTTTCAGGTCATGGACGCAGATCCCGCTATGGGACAGGGTTTCGGCTTCGGCCATGGTCAGGCTCCTTTACCCGCTTGGGCGGCTTCCGTTTCCCGGGCACCGGCGGGGGGCGCGGTCAGTTGGCTCGCATCGAAATCGTCCCGCTTGATCACGGTGTCTGGATCGACGGTCACGACGCCGGCTGAGTCGATGGTGACCGGGTGCAGGCGCAGGGGCGGGCAGGGGCGGCCCTTGGGGCGCGGCAGGCCTCGGCGGTCGAACCGCGCGCCGTGCATCGGGCAATAGAATTCCCAATGCTCTCTCTTCCAGGACAACAGCCCGTTGAGGTGGGTGCACCAGCGCGACAGGGCGAGGAAACCCTCGTCCAGCCGCACCAGGCAGAACTTGCCCTTGACGAAGGTCTTGACGCTGCCGACGGCGAAATCGTCGACATGGCCGCACGCGATGGGCCCGGTGTTTTCCGTGATCACCTGGGTGGCCTCCGGCGCATAGGCCTGAATCTGATAGCGCTGGCCATCGGGATCGTAGATGTCCATGGAGTTCTCGCCCATGGCGCGGAACTGGGCGCGGCTGTCGTCGACGTCATAGCCCGCTTTCTCCATGCGCTCCCGGGTGCGCTGGAACTCCTCGATGGTCAGCAGCCAGGCGTGATGGATGGTGGAGGAATTGGGCCGGATGGCCGTCACCTCCGGGACCTCCACCAGCACAAGGCGCTGGCGGGTGTTCATGGCCAGCAGGCTGTTGGGTCCGTCTTCAGCGACCAGGTCGCGGCCGATCACGTCGAGTCCGATGATGTCGCGGTAAAATGCCTCGGACCGGTCGAGGTCCGTGACATGCAACACCAGATGGCTGAAGCCATCGACGACGGCCATTTCTGCCTCCTAATAGGTCATCACCCCAATTTTTGGGGTGCGATTTTCATTATCGAAATGATAAACCTCGTTGACCAGGGAGGAAACCCTTATTGCTTGACGGCGGCACCGGGGATGACCGGTCCGTGCGCCGTGCTATATTTCCGCGCCGGGACGCGGCCGGTGGGAACATCGGACAGACAAGAATTGGTGGACCAGGGAAAGGATCACAGGGATGACTGACAATTACAACGCGCGATCAGAAGGCGATGCGGCGACCAAGCGGTTCGAACGCCCGCCGCCGTTCTACGATGTCTGGCAGCAGAACGAAGGCATCCCCATCCATGAGGTGTTCCACGTTCCCGACCTGAACAAGGTGGAGCTAGCGCATTGGAAACGCTATGGCGTCGACGGCGCGTTCATCAACCTCGCCGATCCCTTCATCACCGCGGCGATGATGCTGGAGATTCCCCCGGGGGGTAAGACCGAGCCCCAGCGCCACATGTTCGAGACCTGGGTCTTCGTGGTGGAGGGCAACGGCGAAACCCTGATCGAACAGGAAGGCTGCCCGACCAACGCCGTGCCGTGGCAGAAGCGCAGCCTGTTCGGCCCGCCGCTCAACACCAGCTATCAGCACGTCAACAAGGACCCCGATCGCCCGGCGCGTCTCCTGATGGTGACCAACGCGCCGCTGACCATGAACCTCTATCACAATGACGATTTCGTCTTTCAGAACCCCTTCGTGTTCGAGGACCGCTATCAGGGCGAAAACAGCTTCTTCAACGGCGAGCGGGAATATCTTGGCGGCCGCATCACGCGGGTCA
>JAOTVC010000301.1 GCA_029863585.1 Alphaproteobacteria bacterium
AGGGCTTGAAATTTTGAGAATATTATTGACGGTGACGACGGAACATGAGCGCTCTCGGGAAAAGGCACGCGTCGGGATAACGCCTGCTCATGGCCAGAACCTGGGCCGGGGCATCGCTGGCGCGCAAGGCATCGACAAGGTCAGGGAAGGGAGGGAAAGCACCCCTGGCATCAGTCGCCAAGGTGACTTCCCAAAATACACCCTGGTTTTGTTTTGGATGACGGCTGGGAATGGCGCAGTCGGCGGAACCAACCCCTAGTTGGCTGACCGGAGCGCCCTCGCCACGAGCCTTGGAATTTTCGCGATCCCTTTTAGCACCAAGCTCAGACCGGTTGAATCGATCCGCAGCTTTCTCCACGCGTAGACCGCCGAAAACACGCTTAGGAAAATGGTCCCACCGGCAGCCGCGCTGGCGACGCCAAGCACACCCCAGTAATGGCCGCCAACCGCTTGCAGGGTGACGCTGACCACCCCAACGCAAACGACAAGAACGAGGATCGTTCGTTCGTGACCTGACATGACCAGAAGGACGCCCACCGGACCGGAGGCGGCCGCGAACAACTGCCCAAAACACAGCGCCAGCAGGGCCGGCAGGAATGAGGCATAGGCCGGATTGAACAAAGATAGGATCTTGGCGCCGAACAGGAAAAAGAAAATGAGACCGGCGCAGGCCACGAGACCTGCCGCCATTCCCGACAACCCGACAACAAGCTGAACAAGATCTTTGCGGCCGGAATGGTAATAACGGGAAATCTGCGGCCCAGCGACAAGGGTGACGGCCAGCAACAGAAAGGAAAGGATATTGGCGGTCCGATCCGAGGCGAAATAACCGCCCGCGGTCTCTGCTCCGAAGAAACCAGACACGATGACGACGCCGGCATAATTCTTTGCCAGATCCGCCGCGCCCGCCGCCCACATGATGGTGCAATAGCGGGCAACCCTTTTTCTCTCCTCCGTCGCCAAGTCCTTCACCCTCGCCCCCCTCTGCGTGCGCCAAAGCACGAGCATTTGTGGGGAAATGACGACCAGCAGGGTCACGCCGACGGTAAGGATCAAGGTCTCCGCCGAGAACGCCTTGCCCGTCAGGGCCGCCGTGCCGAAAATGGCACAGACCAGGACCCGCCACGCGACGTCTCGGGGTGCCATGGCCGCTACGATATGCCCCTGGGCGCGCAGCGCAGCGGACGCGTATTCGGACCAACCGAATGCCATGGTGAAGATCGCGGTCCCCGCTGCAACACCAAAGGACCAAGGCATTGCCGTGATCAAATTCAATGCGCCCCCCGCGAGAAAGAGAACCGCCGCGATGCCCATGCCGACCGTGGTGAGAATGATGCTGATGCGAAGGAGCGCGCGTGCCTTGACGACTTGGTCCTGAACCGTCCACTGGGGCCAGTAACGCGTTATTGCCCGGGGCTGGCCCAACGCCGCGATGAGGGACACGCTTACCGCAATGGAAAAGGCGACGCCGAAGATGCCGTAATCTTCACCGGACGAGACACGCGCAATAATGAGAAACATCGCATAGGCGAGAACCGCGTTGGCGATCTTTATGAGAATGGACAGCCCACTCCCCCGGGCAAGGCGCTTTACGACGCTGCGGGGGGTTTCCGTTGCAACCACGAAGATTTTCCCATGTTGTAACCTAACCGATGTCCGAAACGAGTGGCCCCCACGGTGCGAACCGGCGCTTAAGTTCCGGATCCAAAAGTGCCAAATGAAATGCGAAGGCAGTGTCCTTATCGGCCACCGTATGGTTTCAATACAAGCCGTAAAGAAGTTAGAGCCCGACTAATTTCCGGTTAACCTTCCAAGTGCGGGAGCGATGCCCCCTATCGTGATGGGCTGCTCCATTGCATCCATGACCGCGAATGTGAGATTCAGCGACGCGTTGTCTTGCCATGACAACGCGTGGATCGACGACCATCTCCGCAACCGATCAAAGCCGGACGCCGGGTTTACGGTCCGCGAGCGGCGCGCATCCAGATGATCACGCCGAATCCGCTTCCAGCTGGAAGTAGGGATCAGGCCCAGCGCCTCTTATCCTTCCTCGATCGCGGCCGGTGCGGCGGCCGCTTCGGGCGCATGCAGGGGTACGAAGTCGCAAATCCTGCTCCCGGCTTGGGCACCCAACATTTGGCTGCCCCCGGCATTAGGCATACATGGATGATTTGCCGTTTTCCGGGCGAGCGGAACTTGAGCCGACCAATAAGGCGATCCTCGGCAATCTCGCTCCGCAAAGCCTATGAGGATTTTCTTGCGGGCACACGCCGTTAACGGGATAATTCTTCAATGGAAATCTGTTCCGCTTGCGACAACGACCAATCACGGAGCAGCCGATGACTACCGGAGATCGTGAAAAAAGGCAGCATCCCCGTTTTGAAATTCCACTTGAGGGGACAATTCATACGGGGAATGACGATGTGCCCTGCCGAATACGTAATCTCTCCGTGGGAGGCGCTTTGATCGAAGCCGAAACGAGTTTGCGCCCAGGACACCTGTTCGATATTGAGGTGCCCGAAATTGGTACGATGAGCGCTCGCATGACACGGATGAACTGGAAATTTGCCGGCATACGCTTGGAGGAGGGCAATGAAAAAGTCTCCGCCTTCCTGGGGGATTGGCTAGAACGGCAGCCCCAGCACACCCAATCTCCTTAGCGTCACGCGCCTAAGGACACCGTCTGATCAGAATTCAGAAGCCGCCACGGGGGGGGGGCCATGACGACGCTCGCGCTCGACCGCTACGACCGGCATTTTCCATTCTTCGACGGCACCGCGACGCTGCCGCCCGGCCTCGATCTTACGGTCCTTCAGATCGGCCAGGAAGGCGCATTCCGCGACGGCAGCGGCCGCCATCGCCGGATGCTGCAGGACGGCGCATTCGACGCCGCCGAGACCTCCTTCGGCTCCTACGTCGCGGCCAAGGGCCAGGGTCTGCCTTTCACCGCGATACCCGTTTTTCCCCGGCGGCTCTTCAGCCAGGGGCAGATCTATGTCAACGCCAATGCCGGCATCAGGACGCCCGCCGACCTTCAGGGCCGCACCATCGGGCTTCAGTCCTTCCAGACGACGCTGGCCGTCCTCGCCAAGGGCGACCTCGCCGCCGATCACGGCGTCGATCTGCGCTCCATCAAGTGGCGGGTCCATCACCTCGATACCCTGGCAACAGA
>JAOTVC010000003.1 GCA_029863585.1 Alphaproteobacteria bacterium
TACGGCGAGGCGGCGGACCTCGCCCGCACCGAGGAGCACGGCACCATGGCCGGCGCCCGCCCCGACTGCGTTTCCCAGAAGGCCAAGGGGCGCCAGCGCAAGGAGATGGGAACGCTCGGCTCGGGCAATCACTACCTGGAGGTGCAAAAGGTCGATCGCGTGTTCGACGAGGAAGCGGCCCGGGCCTTCAACATTGCCGAGGGCGACGCCGTCGTCTCCATCCATTGCGGATCCCGCGGCCTGGGCCACCAGATCGGCACCGAGTTCCTGCGCGAGATGGTCGTGGCCGCACCCGCATTCGGCATCGAGTTGCCCGACCGTGAGCTCGCCTGCGCGCCCATCCGATCGGAACTCGGCAGCCGCTACCTCGGAGCCATGCGGGCCGGGATCAATTGCGCCTTGGCCAACCGCCAGATCATCACCCACATCACCCGGGAAACCTTCGCTAGGCGCCTGCCCAAGGCACGGCTGGAACTGCTCTACGACGTCTCGCACAACACCTGCAAGGTCGAACGCCACGGCACCGACGGCGCGGAGAAGGAGCTCTTCGTCCACCGCAAGGGCGCGACCCGGGCGCTGGGCCCGGGGCACCCCGATCTCCCCGACGGCCTCAAGGCGGCGGGTCAGCCGGTGCTGATCGGCGGCTCCATGGGCACCGCATCCTACATCCTGGCGGGAACCGCGGAGAGCGAAGCCCGCGCCTTCTGTTCCTCCTGCCACGGCGCCGGACGCGCCATGAGCCGCCATGCCGCGACCAAACGCTGGCGGGGACGCAAGCTGGTGGACGAGCTTGCCGCCCGCGGGGTGCTCATTCGCAGTCCTTCCATGCGCGGGGTCGCAGAGGAAGCCCCCGGCGCCTACAAGGACGTCGGCGCGGTGGTCGAAGCGGCGGACCGGGCCGGCCTCTCGCGCCTGGTGGCCCGGCTGGCGCCGATGATCTGCATCAAGGGCTGAGGCGATGGCCGGTCCCGGCCGGGTGCGCATCGGCCTATCGGGGTGGAATTATCCGGCCTGGAAGGAAAGTTTTTACGCCGGCATCAAGCGCAAGGACTGGCTCTCCCACGCGGCAACGCGCTTCGAGACGATCGAGATCAACGCCACGTTTTACCGCGAGCAGAAGCCCGTGACCCTGGAACGCTGGCGCGATACGACGCCGCCCGGCTTCGTGTTCGCCATCAAGGGCCACCGCTTTGTGACCCACACCCTGCGCCTGTCGGATGCCGGGGCCGCGGTGAGCCGCCAACGGGACAACGCCCGCCCGCTGAGGCCCAAGCTGGCGGCGGTGCTGTGGCAGCTGCCCCCGGGGCTTAAGGCGGATCCCGGCCGCCTCTCCGATTTCCTCGACGCGCTCGGCACTTGGCCCGAGGCCCGCCATGCCATCGAGTTCCGCCATGAAAGCTGGTTCGCCCCTGCCACCCAGCGCCTGCTGGAAGACGCCGGCGTCGCCAACTGCATCTCCGATGCGGCCCGCTGGCCGCGCTGGGACGCGGTGACGGCGCCGCTGGTCTATCTGCGCCTGCACGGACGGCCCGAAACTTACGTCTCGGCCTATGGCCGCGCCGGGCTCAAGCCCTGGCGGGAGAGGATCGCGGGCTGGCGCGGCCAAGGCCGCGATGTACTCTGCTATTTCGACAACGACAGCGAAGGCGCCGCATTCGAGGATGCGGCCCTGCTCACCGGGCTCTGCACCGAGGGCGCGACGTGTTAAGGCTTCGCCTCCCCGCCTCCGGTCAGCCGAACGGGCGGATCTTGCGCCCTTCGTCGAGCCGGGCGCAGCGCCCGTTCTCGTGAAGCTCCTTGGCCTTGCGGCTGGCGACGCTCTTCAGGGTGGTGAACCACATGGTCTTGAACGTCCGGCGGTCATCGGGCCGGTCGTCGACCACGGTGCACAGGCCCGTCGAGTTCCATTTAACCACGTAATAGGTGGGCGAATATTCCGGTGCCGAGGCGGCCCAAACGACGCCGCCGATGGTCACGACGCCCAGGCCGGCGGCGATGGAATAGCGATAGTCCAAGACCTTCCGCCGGGCCTGTCCCGCGATCTCTGGCCAATTCAGCTGCATGTGAAACCCCTACGCGTGATGGCTGCTAATCCCCGGCGCGCATTATAGGGAGATCGCCTTTCGGTGCCGCTTCAATCGTCTGCAATTTGTCTTAAAACCCCGTAAGGGGCCGGGCACCCCGGAATCCGGGCCTCGGCGCAAGATCCGGCGGCCAAACGCATTGTGTCTGGGTAAAGAACCTTTTAAAAAGTCTGCCCATGACCATGACGCTGACAGGCCGCACCGCGGAACAAGAGGCCGCCGCAAAGGACACCGCCAGGATCCTTCTCGACATCGGAGCCGTGAATTTCCGGCCCGAGGAGCCCTATATCCTCACCTCCGGCCGGGCCAGCCCGGTCTATATCGACTGCCGCCGGCTGATCTCCTACCCGGAGGAGCGGGACCGCATCATCGGCTACGCGGCCCGGGCGATCGCGGAGGCGGGATCGGAAAAGGCGGTCGACGCGGTGGCCGGGGGCGAGACCGCCGGCATCCCCTATGCCGCATGGATTTCGCATCAGATGGGCCTGCCCATGCTGTATGTGCGCAAGCAACCCAAGGGGTTCGCGCGCATGGCACAGATCGAGGGCGACATGGCGGAAGGGTCCCACGTCCTCCTGGTCGAGGACATGGCCACCGACGGCGGTTCCAAGATCAATTTCATCAACGCCATCCGCAAGGCCGGCGGCAGCGTCGATCGCGTCTTCGTGGTGTTCTATTACGGCATCTTCCCGGAAGCGCTGGAGGCGCTGGAGGATCTCGGCGTGAAGCTGGTGTGGCTCGCGGTCTGGGCCGACATCATCGACGCCGCCGAAGAGACCGGCGCCTATCCGCCGGAAAAGATCGCCGCCGTCCGCGCCTATCTCGACGATCCCCACGGCTGGTCCGCGAGCCACGGCGGCAAGGGCGACTGATCGGGCCCGGGTCTGGGGGCGCGGCGGCGAGCGATGGCGATGAGATTCCCGACCTTGACCCGTTTGGCCCTGATCCTGGGGACGGCACTGGGCCTCGGCCTCGCCGGCTGCGACGACAAGACCCAGAGCCGCGATACCCTGGTCATCGGCATGACCCAGTATCCGGCGACGCTCAACCCCAACATCGAATCGATGCTGGCCAAGACCTACGTCCTGGCCATGACGCGCCGGCCCTTCACCCATCACGATCCCGGCTGGCAACTGATCTGCGCCCTGTGCGAGACCCTGCCGACCCTGGAGAACGGCCTGGCGGTGCCCGAATCCCTGCCCAATGGAAAGAAGGGGATCGCCGTCACCTACACCATCAAGCAGGGCGCCAAATGGGGCGACGGCACGCCGGTCACCACCAAGGACGTCGAGTTTACCTATGAGGTCGGCAAGCACCCGGCGAGCGGCGTCGCCGATGGCGAGCTCTACCGCCGCATCCTCAAGATCGACGTCAAGGACGCGCGCACCTTCACCCTGCATCTCGACCGGCTGACTTTCGATTACAACTCCATCAACACCTTCCAGGTGCTGCCCGCCCATATCGAGCGCGCCAATTTCAAGGACCCCAAGGAATACCGCCAACGCACCGCCTACGACACCGACACCACCAATCCCGGGCTCTATTTCGGCCCCTACCGCATCACCAAGAAGGAGACCGGCTCGCGCATCATCCTGGAGCCCAACCCGACCTGGTGGGGCAAGAAGCCGTATTTCAAGAAGATCGTCGTCCAAATCATCGAGAAGACCGCGGCGCTCGAGGCCAACCTGCTGTCGGGCTCGATCGGCTACATCGCCGGCGAACTGGGGCTGCTGGTCGACCAGGGGCTGGCCTTCGAGAAACGCCACGGCAAGAATTTCGATATCGAATTCAAGCCCAGCCTGGTCTACGAGCATATCGACCTCAATCTGGAAAACCCGTTTCTGAAGGACCGGCGGGTGCGCCGGGCGCTGATCCTGGCGCTGGACCGCGACGAGCTGTCCAAGAAGCTGTTCGAAGGACGCCAGCCGGTCGCCGATTCCTTCGTCCATCCCCTCGACTGGGTGCATTCCAAGGACACGCCGCGCTACGCCTTCGATCCCAAGAAAGCGGCGGACCTGCTGGATGCGGCAGGCTGGGCCAAGCGCGACGGGGAAGGCTTCCGCGTCAACGGCGACGGCAAGCGGCTGACCTTCGAGCTGATGACCACCGCCGGCAGCCGCACGAGGGAGCTCGTCCAGCAGATCCTGCAAAGCCAATGGCGCAAGGCGGGCATCGACATCCGGATCCGCAACGAACCCGCCCGGGTCTATTTCGGCGAGACCGTCACCAAGCGTAAGTTCAAGGCCATGGCCATGTTCGCCTGGCTGTCGGCGCCGGAAAGCGTGCCGCGCCTGACCCTGCATTCAGATCAGATCACCACGGCGGCGAACAACTGGTCGGGCCAGAATTACACCAGCTACAAGAACCCGGAGGTCGACAAGCTGCTCGATGCCATCGAGGTCGAGCTCGACCGCGACAAGCGGGCCCGGCTGTGGGCGCGGCTGCAGAAGATCTACGCCGAGGACCTGCCGGTGTTGCCCCTTTACTTCCGCGCCGACCCGTTCATCATCCCGAAATGGCTGAAAGGCATCAAACCCACCGGCCACCAGGACCCGACGACGCTTTGGGTCGAGCACTGGCACGCCGCCACCCCCTGAGCCGGGGCGCGGGGCCGCTGCCGTCGCGCCGCGGCAAGCGGTCATGAGCGCAGACGCGCTTGCGCCCATGGGCGACGGCAAACCGGTGCTCGACGTCCGCGACCTCGCCGTCACCTTCCCCAGCGAAGACGGGCCGCTCCACGCGGTTGCCGGGATCAGCTACCGCATCGAGGCGGGCCGCACCCTCGGCGTGGTCGGCGAATCGGGCTGCGGCAAGTCGATGACGGCGCTCGCCATCCTGGGGCTGGTGCCGCCGCCGGGACGGATCAGCGGCGGCACGGTGCGCGTCGGCGACCTGGAGGTGACGGCGCTGGCCGAGGATCAGCTTGCCGCGATCCGGGGCGAGCGCGTCTCCATGGTGTTCCAGGAACCGATGACGGCGCTCAACCCGGTGATGACCGTGGGCGAACAGATCGCCGAGGCCTGGACCCTGCACCGCGAGGGCAGCGCGGCGGAGGCGCGCGCGGCGGCGCTTCACATGATCGAACGGGTGCGCATCCCCGATCCCCGGCGGCGCTTTGACGACTATCCCCACCACATGTCGGGCGGCATGCGCCAGCGGGCGATGATCGCCATGGCACTGGCATGCGAACCCGATCTGCTGATCGCCGACGAGCCGACCACGGCGCTCGACGTCACCATCCAGGCCCAGATCATCGAGCTGATGATGGAGATGCAGGCCGAGCTCGGCATGGCGATCCAGTTCATCAGCCATAACCTGGGGGTGGTGTCGGAGATCGCCGACGACGTCGCGGTGATGTATGCCGGGCGCATCGTGGAAATGGGCACCGCCGCCCAGATCTTCGCCGCCCCGCGCCATCCCTATACCAGCGCCCTGATGGAGACCATCCCGCGCTTGGGCGCCCGGGTGGGCCGCCTGCCGGCGATTCCCGGCGCCGTGCCGGACCTCCGCGCTCTCCCATTGGGCTGCCCGTTTTCCGACCGCTGCCCCTTGGCCGACACCGGATGCCGCGCCGCCCTGCCGCCGCTTGCCGATCAGGGCGGCGGCCATCTCGCCGCCTGCTTCAAGGCGGGTGAGAGCGCGCCATGAGTGCCGCGCCGGCGCCATCCGGCACGTCTCCCGCCGCCGCCGTTGCCGCGCCCCTGCTGGAGGTCCGCGACCTGGTCAAGCATTTCCCGATCGGCGGCGGCGGCCTGTTCGGGCGGCGGACCGGGACGATCCACGCGGTCAACGGGGTGAGCCTTACACTGGCGCCCGGGGAAACACTCGCGCTGGTCGGCGAATCGGGCTGCGGCAAGACCACCGTCGCGCGCACCATCGCCCGCCTCTACCGCCCCGACGAGGGCACCGTCCGCTTCCGGGGCCGGGACCTGGCCGGGCTCAAGGGCGGGGCGCTGAAATCGGCGCGGCGCGCCCTGCAGATGGTGTTCCAGGACCCGTTCGGATCGCTCAACCCGCGCCTGCCGATCGGCGCCATCATCAACGAGCCCTTGAAGATCCACCGCCTTGGCACGGCCGCCGATCGGCGCGCCCGGGTGGCCGAGGTGATGACCCAGGTGGGGCTCAATCCGCGCGACGCGGAGCGCTATCCCCACCAATTCTCGGGCGGCCAGCGCCAGCGCATCGCCATCGCCCGGGCGCTCGCGCTGGAGCCTGAGCTGATCATCGCCGATGAGCCGCTGTCGGCGCTCGACGTTTCGATCCAGAGCCAGATCCTCAATCTGCTGCAAGACATTCAGGCGGCCCGAAGCCTTGCCTTCCTGTTCATCACCCACGACCTCGCGGTGGTCGACCACTTCGCCGACCGGGTGGCGGTCATGTATCTCGGCCATATCGTCGAGTCCGCGCCCCGCGATGCCCTGTTCGCCGCCCCCCGCCACCCCTACACGAGGGCGCTGATCGATGCCATCCCGGTGCCGGGCGGCGGCAAGCGCAAGCTCGGCACGGCGACCAGGGGCGACGTCCCCTCGCCTGCCGCGCCGCCGAGCGGATGCCCGTTTCATCCGCGCTGTCCGCGGGCGAGCGACATCTGCCGCACCGCCATGCCGGCGCTTGAGGCCGCGGCGGGAGGGGCCGAGACCGGACATCTCGCCGCCTGCCACCACCCGCTGGATCCGGGAGAGGCGCCATGAGCCGCTACGTCGCCGGCCGGCTGGTGGAATCGCTGGTGGTGCTGGTCATCATGTCGTTCGTGATCTACGCCCTGATCGGACTGATGCCGGGCGATCCCATCGACCTGATGATCAAGTCGGACCCCAGGCTGACGCCCGAGGACGCCGCCCGTCTGCGCGCCGTTTACGGCTTGGACAAGCCCTTGACCGAACGCTACCTGAGCTGGGCGGCGGCGGCGCTTTCCGGCGATTTCGGCAATTCGCGGCTCTATGCGCGCCCGGTGCTGGACGTGATGCCGGGGTTCCTGCTGAACACTCTCAACCTGATGGGCATCTCCTTCGTGATCTCCGTCGCCATCGCCGTGCCGGTCGGCATCTATGCCGCCCTGCGCCAGCAGACGGCGGCGGATTACGTCATCAACCTGGCCTGCTTCGCCGGCATCTCGGTGCCGATCTTCTGGCTGGCCCTGATGCTGATCATCGTCTTCGCGGTGCTGATCCCGGTGCTGCCGGCCTCGGGTGTCTCGTCCATCGGCGGCGGCGACATCCTGGACCGGGCGCGTCACCTGGTGCTGCCGGTGATCACCCTCACGGTCTTTTCGGTCGGCTCCTACACCCGCTTCATGCGCGCCGCCACCATCGAAGTCATGCGCCAGGATTACATCCGCACCGCCTTCGCCAAGGGCGCCGACAGGCAGCGCGTGGTGGTTCATCACGCGCTGCGCAACGCCATGCTGCCGGTGGTGACCATCGTGGCGCTGTCTTTCGGGACCCTGTTCTCCGGCGCGCTGATCACCGAAACCATGTTCGCCTATCCCGGCATGGGCAAGCTGATCTTCGATTCGGTCATGGGCAACGACTTCAACATGGCCCTGGTGACGCTGCTGTTCGCGACATTGGTGACGCTGCTCGCCAATCTCGGCGCCGATCTCGCCTATGCCTGGCTCGATCCCCGAATCTCCTACGGCGGCGGCGGGGGACGCGGGCGATGAGCGCGCTGCACGAGACCGCCCGCCCGGCCGCGCGCGGCCCGCGCACCGTCTGGGGGCTGCTGTTGCGGCGCCTGCTGGGCCACCAGCTGGCGGTGGGCTCGGCGGCCTTCCTGGTGATCCTGGGCTGCCTCGCGATCCTGACACCGGTCATAGAGGCGGGCCTGGGGGTCGAGGCCAACGCCGTGGACCTGACCCAGCGGTTTGCCGGCCCCACCGCCGGCCATTGGCTCGGCACCGACGAACTCGGTCGCGACCTGCTCGCCCGGCTCCTATACGGCGGCCAGGTCTCGCTGTTCGTCGGCATCGTCGCGGCGCTGGCCTCCGCCGTGATCGGCACCCTGATCGGCCTGCCGGCGGGCTATTACGGCGGCCGGCTCGATGCCGTCCTGATGCGGTTGACCGACGGGGTCATCGCCCTGCCCCTGCTGCCGCTTCTGATCGTGCTGGCGGCGCTCGACCTCAACAAGCTGGGCCTGCCCGAGGCACTGGTCAATGACCCCAATGTCAGCCTCTACCGGATGATCGTGATCATTTCCCTGGTGGGCTGGACCACGGTGGCCCGCCTGGTGCGGGGCGCTGCCCTCAGTCTGCGTGAACGGGAATACGTGCTGGCCGCGACCGCGGCGGGGGCCGGGGGCATGCGCATCATGGCGGTGCACATCCTGCCCAACGTGGTCTCGCCCATCATCGTCGCCACCACGCTCTCGGTCGGCAACGTGATCCTTCTGGAATCGGTCCTAAGCTTCCTCGGCCTCGGCATCCAGCCACCGATCGCGAGTTGGGGCAACATGCTGACCGGCGCCCAGGAGCTGATCTGGAGCGCACCGGTTCTGGCCTTCTATCCCGGCATGCTGATTTTCGTGACGGTGATCGCCTTCAACTTCCTCGGCGACGGGCTGCAGGACGCCCTGGACCCCCGCGCCATCGAGGGCTGACGGGCCGCCCCGGAGCGGTCTGGGGGGCATTGAACCGCTTGACCAGGACGGCGTCGGCGACGGCGGCCATGGCCAAAAGCGCGGTCGAATGAGATTCGGCATTCTGACCCGATGACCGCCTTTGACCCGAGGCGGACATTGGGATCCCGATGAAATGTGGACCTTATCGCCCCTTTTATCGAGGGTTCCGAGTCAACGGCACGAATCGAACGGCGATGACCTTACGGCGCACCATTCGCCCGCTGCGATCCTTCTCAAGAACGATGAGAGACTGATGGCCCAGAGCATCTTCCAGGGGCATGACCAAGCGCCCACCCGGCTTCAGCTGGGCAATCAGGGGCGGCGGGACCTCCTTAGGCGCGGCGGTCACCACAATGCCATCGAAGGGGGCGTGCTGCGGCCATCCCTTATAGCCATCCCCCGCCCGGACGGTCACATTGGCGTAGCCGAGACGCGCCAGGTCGGCAGCGGCGCGGCGGGCCAGCCCCTCGACGATCTCGATGGTGTAGACATGGCCCACGAGAAGCGACAAGACCGCCGCCTGATAGCCCGACCCGGTTCCCACCTCAAGCACCACGTCCTTTGGACCCGGTTGGAGAAGCTCGGTCATCAAGGCGACGATGTAGGGCTGGGATATGGTCTGCCCATGGCCGATGGGCAGCGGACGGTCGGCATACGCGGAAGACCGAAGACGCTCCGGGACTAGCATGTGGCGGGGCACCGACGCCATCGAGGCCAGCACCCGCGGAGAAATCCGCCCACCGGGGGCGCCGGACCCGGGCTGGATGGCATGGGCGCGCACGGTCTCAACCATTCGTGCCCGTTCCTTGGCGAAATCCGGCGCCTCGCTGGCGCCACAGGAAACGGTGAATGGCGCGACGGCCCATACAATGCACTTCAGAACCCGTCGCGAAAAGCTCCTCATGGCCGCACCTATGTAAATCGCTTTCCATTCACTGCATGCAAACAGCCTGCCCCGAACGGCTGGTCTAGTTCGCATGTTAGTCGAGGGGGAACTTGGGGAAAGGCCAAATTCGGCTGACGCCTCCAATATTCTCTTGTCCGCAAACGCGGACGTTAGAGGCCGCATCATGGGACCCTCTCAGAACCATGGATACCCAATTGCGATGGCAGGACCCAGATTAATATTGACAATTAATTTGTCAATATGACATGTTAGTTGTCGATAACAACAGGCGTGGGATGGTCTATGAAATCTCAGCAGATCGAAGCCTTTTATCCGCTTTCAAGATCGGTGCGGTCGCTGTTCCACAAATTAGCGGCAGCGGCGGAGGCGCTCCATGAAGGAAGCGGCATTTCGACAGGAATGCGCGCTGTTCTTGAAAACGTCGTTGAGCGTGGGCCCATGACGGTGCCCGAAATGGCCCGCATGCGACCGGTTTCCCGGCAGCACATCCAGGCCCTTGTGAACGACCTCTTGGCTTTAGGCCTGGTCGGCTATCAGGACAACCCAGCCCACCGGAGATCGAAGCTCGTCAGGGCAACCGAAAAAGGGCAGGAAGCGTTTTCGGCTCTCAAGAGACGGGAATTCTCAGCCCTAAATCGTCTCGCGAGCGAAATTTCGCCTGCGGCTTTGCAGCAGGCGGACCGCGTACTTACGGAACTGATCAGCGCATTCGATAGCGCTCAATGGCACGCCATCACCAAAGAGTTTTCCCCCAAGAGTTAAGGAGAAGCACCATGGAAAACGAACGTCAAAATCCCCTGCGCCTGCAGGGCTCTCGCTTTCGGCACTATGCCCTTGAAGGCGCAAAAATCATTGGAATTACGATCGGTCTTGCGTTTCTGGTTTTGGCCTCTTGGAACATGTTTGCGCCTGACATGTTCGGCCTGGAGCCCATTCGGATGAAGCAAGCGCTTGGCCTCGTGATCTTTACCGGCGTCTTCGCCGGGCTTCTACGGTTTGGACACCGCTCGCGGTCTAACAGGGCCTCTCAAGGGGGCTAGCGCCGCTGCCTGACAGTGGATACCGAATGCAAGCCCCGTGTCGCAACGAGATCGGCACGGGGTTTCGTTTTTTCGGCCATGTAGGTCAATCCGGAGCCATCCCGGTCCGTCAACCTGATGACCGCTTGTGACCCGAGGCGGACATCAGACATCCTTGGCAAAGGATGCCTGCGATTCCGCGATCCATCCTATTTGCCAAGTGGCAACGTAATCATCATTCCTGTTTCTGATGCTGGTACTGGCAAGCAATTTACATGTTCTAGCATCGGGCAATTATGTGGGAATTGTTGCCGCCGCCGCCCTCGACGATTTCAATGTCATTGAAACCGGTAACGCGCAATTGCTCCGTGATCTCTTCAACCCGCCATGGATGACCGCCACGTCGGAATATCTCGAGGTCTGAGAGCGATTGGCTAAGCGAGTCAGAGCGAGACGGGATTCCCCCAAAGAAGAGGAACCCGCCCGGCCTTAGCGCGCGGTTGAGGCGTGGCAGGGCGGAATCGACCACCTGTCGAGGCAGAAAGCTGCTGGGCAGCCAAATAACATCGAAAGCCTCCTTGTCATCGATGTCGCTAACGTCTTGGCACCGCAGCGTGATCCTGTCCTGCAAACCCTCAGCGGAAATGTTGGTTTCCGCGAGTTCCAGGGAGGGCTTCCAGATATCAAGACCAACGATCCGCATGTCGGGCCATAGCTTGGCAGCCTCGATTGCCAGCCATCCCACCCCAGTCCCGACATCGAGAAAGTCGCAGTCGGTTAGGGCGGCATCCAACGCCGGTCTCTGGCGCGCAAGGTTAGCGAAATTTCGAGCGACAGAGCGTGATGCACGCCCCCGCTGCTGCAGAACCGCCGGGTCCGTATATCCCCAGCCCGGCGCCCGGTTGGGCTCACTCAAGAATTCAAGTGCATCCTGAAGCGCTGAGGTTAAATGGCCAATGACAGTAGCGACGTGGCCCGGTTCCAACCCATCCAACAGGCCAGGTTCGAGGTTTTTCAGAACGGCATTCATCGCATCTCGGACCTGCGGATCACCCTCTTGTTCCGTTTGACGCAAGCGTAGTTCAGCGCCCAACGCTCCCATTAATTGCGTGACATTTACAAATTCACGTGTCTTAGCGAGCAGATCTGGATAGCCCATGACCATACCCCTCCCATTCGCTGTGAATATCTGTCATCCTCCTAATCAGGGAGGGGATTGAAATAATGTGGGGTGGCGCGCGCCCACCACTGGAATGGTAAAGGCTCGCAGGCCATTTAGAAATTTTCAAGCCGGTTATATCCGCCAATGGCCAACAGTGGGCATTGGGTTGGCGCGCAAGCATCCGCCAGAACCACCTTGCCTGCCCCGCACGTTGAATTCGGAATCCACCTGTCAGCTCGCATGCGGAAATTCATCCCGCAATCGTCCGAGATTCTCTAAGCTCCAGATGCCGAGACAATGTTCAATAAGGGATTTCGAAATTGGGACGAAACCTCAGCACTGAGAGGCAGAAACTTCAAAGTGGGAAAAGCCATGTTGCGGCCGACAAGCGGACTGGCCGTGCCGGTGGTTCTGGATTGGGCGGCGGCGGGTGTGTGACGGCGGCAGATCGGCTGATGCCAAGATTTCTCCCCATCTGCGGATTTATTTACCGATTAAACTATTGACTTTACTTCAGTTCTCCATCCAAATATTATTTGGATAGTAATACTATTGCGGAAGCCAGGTTCCCGACACTAAAAGCAAAGAGGAGATTCCCATGCCGTTCGATGAATCCCTTGAGGTGAGATCGGTTGCCAGTATCCGCGCAGCCGTTGCCGACGCTCTCCGTAAATGTGGAAACAAAGAATTCCAAACGATCGAACGAATCGAGGACTACAGTTGCAACAACGACGTTGCCAACCTTCAGACCGCAGGCACCGTTTTTGCAGCTATCGCCGATGCTCTCGAGGACACGGGCGTGTTCGGAGACTATTCCACCGTCGGTGAAGTCATCAAGAAGCTCATCGGCCAGGACCAGCAGAACAAGACCAAATGGATCGCACACCACATCGGCTGTTCCTGTTTGGGGCTTGCGACCGGCGAGACCGTTGCCGAAAAGATCCTGACACTCGACCTGGCCGGAAGACCTCGCTACGTTCCTGGCTAATCATGAGCACGCCTCTTAGGGCCCGCCTCTCAACACCTTGTTGGAGGGCGGGCTTAATTTTTCTCAGTATTTGTAGGAGAGTCCTCCCTTCTCCGTCTTCACGAGCAATAAGTTGTTCGTGGTTGGTCAGGGGTCTTTGAGAGCACCGATGTGGCTCATCGGCTGTCATCTCAAACAATGAGCAGTGCAAAGTGATTGGAAATCCGGTCAATCCTTTGATGTCGCCTTTGGCTCCAATCACATAGAGGATTAATGCCGGGGCAAGCCGTCGTTGGGCGGGTTAATCCGACGGCCGGCCTGACCCGAAGCGGACTAAACCTCACGCGCTGGCCTCTCGCGTGCCACGCTAGCGCGTCAGGGCCTTGACGAAGTCTCGCGCCTCGCGCTGTTGGACGTGGAATTCTTCGGTCTGACCGCTTTCGTATTCGTCGAGCTTGTCGAAATCGATCTTGTGGGCCGGATCAGCCATCGGCACTCCCTGCATCCGGCTGTTAAGTCCGACCAAGGGCATGATCATCTCCTGGGTCTTCCTCGAGAGTAGCCAGTTGACGAAGACGATGGTGGCGTTGGGGTGGGGTCGAGGGTTCAGGACCTGGATGCCGCAGACTCCCGGGCTCCATCGCTTCAGGCCGGTGACCTCCCCGATGTTGAGCGTGACGCCGCGCTGTCGATATAGGCGAATGAAGGAGCCCGGAATGCCAATCGAGACCGGATACCTGCCACTGACGAACCAGTCCATCAACTGGCGCTCGTTTCTGGTAATGACCGGTTTCTGCTCCTCGATCAGAGCGCGGATGAATGGCTTGCCGTAACGCGTGTCCTTCAACAGCATCGCCATGGTGATCGAGGCCGACCCTTCAGAAGGCTCCGCCATGGAGATCTTACCCTTCCATTTGGGGTCCAGCATCTCCTTGAGTTCGAATTCTTCCTGCTTGATGAAGTCCCTGTTGAAGTAAGCGAAGGTGCTTTCGTAGATGCAAAAGGTCGGGAAGAACTTTTTGCCCCTATCAAGGAACATGTGCTGAAAGCCGCCATGCCAATTCTTTTCGTCGGTGACCTCGGGCAGCATCAACATTGGTCTCACCTCGGCAATGCCCCCTTGAGAGGAAAGCTGCCAGGCCGCTGCGGTGGCGCCGCCCACGCGAACGTCCCAGAGGTGCTTGCTGACCTCGCGCTCCTTCAGCACCTTGGGCCAGAAATCGCGACCGGCGAACGGCGTCACGGATATCTTGACGTCAGGATAATCCTTTTGGAACCGGGCCAAGACATCACGCCAGGTCCGACCCGTGGGGCCCGCGACCACCAGCCTGCCCTCGTTTCTGGCAGCGGACACGATCCCGTCCCACTTGGCCTTTCCGGCCCAGTCGGCCGCGGTCGCCGCCAGGGCGCCTGCGCAGAGGATGAACGCACCGAGCCCAGCGGTCGGAAGGAAACGGCTCGGAGATCGGTGGGATGTCATGATCAGCCTCGTCTACTAGAAAAGCGGCGATACGCCGGGCAGCCATTGCGGATGTCTCGGCGATGCCGGCCCTCAATCCACCCCATATCGAGTCAGGAAAAGGATGGCAATTCTATAGGCGCCCCACATAGGCAAATGGGCATCGCCCCAAGCCGTCAAGCGACGCCTTCGGAAGCCGCCAAATGTCCGTTTCTTGGCCAGTCGCGGACATTAGGTCAACGGTAGAACCATACCTCCGCCCCTGTTTGCCCGGGGGGCGACGGTCTCATGGATGCCCCGGAGTCAAGCCCACGCGTACCTTCCCACGACCCCGGGGCATGACCGAATTCTCGTCGCCATGACCCGCCGAATTCGGCCGGGGTTGATTCGCAGACCGGATCAGCGCGACATGTAGACCGGCACCGTCATCTTTTCCAGGATGCGCCGTGTGGTGCCGCCGAAGACCAGCTCACGCAAACGGAAGCTACCGTAGGAGCCGATCACCATCATGTCGGCGTTGAAATCGCCGCACTGCTTGATCAGTTCGTCGCCGACCGTGCCGCGGTCGGCGGTCACCTCCACCACCTCGCCCCTGACGCCGTGGCGCGCGAGGTGGGTGGCGATATTGGCACCCGGCATCTCGCCATGGGCCATGATGCCCCGTTCGGCGTTGATGACCATGATTCGGACCTCGTCCGCCGCCTGGAGCAGCGGCAGCGCGTCGTTGGCGGCCCGGGCCGCCGCGCGGCTTGCGTTCCAGGCCAGCAGGATTCGCTTGCCGACGGTGTCGGGCGCGCCGGAATAGGGAACGGCGATGGCCGGGCGGCCCGCATCCAGCACCACGTGATCGGGCAGTTCCGGGGCGGCGCCCGCATCCAGGCGCCCCGGCATGCGCTGGCCCACCACGGTAAGATCGGCATAGCGCGCGTTGACGACCAGCATTTCCGGCACCGCGCCTTCGACCTGGCGCCATTCGGCGGCGATGCCGGCGCGCCCAATCTTTTCGTCGAACTGCCGCTTGGCTTCTTCCGCCGATTCCCGCATGAACTTGTCATGGGCCTCGATCAGTTCGGGGCCCAGGTCCGCCTCGGTGTATTGGTGAATGGGCGCCACCGCCACCACGTAGACCGCGGCGAGATGGGCGTCGTTGGCCTGGGCCAAGCGGATCGCGTAATCCAGGCGGTCCGGGGTCGCCGGCGACGAGTCGATGTGAACCAGAATATCTTTCAAAGCCATGACGCCTGCCCTCTTATTTATCCTTTTTTATCCATTCTCCGCCCATCTTGGCGTTTTTCCCGGGTTCTTGTCCGTCTGCCGCATAAGGATCTCATTTTGCCGGGAAGCATAAGCACAAGCGCGGGGCCAACGCCAGCACCACTTGACCCCCGCCCTTGTGAGGCACGGCGATTTCCTCTAACAAGGCGCAAGTCGAGAAAAGGTAGAAAATGTCCACATCCAGCACCGTTCCTGCAGTTTGGCCCGTGATCATGGCCGGGGGAACGGGAACCCGCCTCTGGCCGGCCTCCCGCGAACTGTTTCCCAAGCAGTTCATGGCGCTGGCGGGCGAGTCCACGATGCTGGCGGAAACCGCGGCCCGGCTATCGGGCCCCCTGTTCGCAGACCCCGTGGTGCTGTGCAACGACGAGCACCGGTTCATCGCCGCCGAGCAGTTGCGCGCCGCGGGGATCAGTGCCGACGCCATCATCCTGGAACCCGTCGGCCGCAACACCGCCCCGGCGGCGGCCGTCGCGGCCTTCCACCTGGTCGGGCGGGACCCGGAGGCGGTGATGCTGCTGGCGCCCGCCGATCATGTGATCGCCGACGCGGACGGTTTCCGCACCGGCATCGAAACCGCCCTGCCCGCGGCCCGCAACGGCAGTCTCCTGACCTTCGGCATCACCCCCAGCCGGCCCGAGACCGGCTACGGCTATATCGAGCGCGGCGGCCCGGCAGACACCCCCGGCGTGTTCGGCCTCACCCGGTTCACGGAAAAGCCCGATGCCGCGACGGCGAAGACCTATATCGCCTCCGGCGCCCATCTCTGGAACTCCGGCATCTTCCTGATGCGCGCGGCCACCTATCTCGCGGAACTGGAGCGCCTGCATCCGGATATCCTGGCCGCGGCGCGCGAAGCTCTCGCCGGCGCGGACAACGACCTCGATTTCCTGCGCCTCGACGGCGAGGCGTTCGGCAGATCGCCCAACATCTCCATCGACTACGCGGTGATGGAGCCGACCGACAAGGGCGCCGTAGTTCCGCTCGACGTGGGGTGGTCCGACGTGGGGTCCTGGGATGCGCTGTGGGAGATCACGGACAAGGACAACGCAGGCAACGTCATCCGCGGCGATGTCCTGGCCGAGGGCGTGCGTGATTCCTACCTGCGTTCCGATGCCGGGCTGCTGGCCGTGGTGGGCCTCGACGACGTCGTCGTGGTGGCCACCGACAATGCCGTCCTGGTGGCCGGCAAGAAAGCCTCTCAGGATGTCCGCAAGATCGTGGACCGGCTGCGCAAGGACGGCCGGCCGGAAACCGTGACCCACACCACGACCTACCGCCCGTGGGGCAGTTTCCAGAACGTCGATGTCGGCGAGCGCTATCAGGTCAAGCGAATCACCGTGAAGCCGGGCGGCCGCCTCAGCCTGCAGAAACACGCCCGGCGGGCGGAGCACTGGGTGGTGGTCTCGGGCACCGCCACGGTGACCCGCGGCGAAGACATCATGGAGCTCAAGGCCAACCAATCGACCTACATCCCGATCGGCATGGCCCACCGGCTGGAAAACAAGGGCGCGGAAACGCTGCACCTGGTGGAAGTGCAGTCGGGCGACTATCTGGGCGAGGACGACATCGTGCGCCTGGAAGACATCTATGGCCGGTCCTGACGAGGGCCCCCGCCCCAGAGTCGAACCCGGCGGCGGCAACAGCCTCGGCGTCCGCGATCGCGCCAGCCTGATCCACCCCTATACCGATCTCCGCGCCCATGAACAGGCCGGTCCGCTGGTGATCACCGGCGGCGACGGCGTCACCGTGACCGACGATGCGGGCAACCGCTATATCGACGCTATGGCCGGACTGTGGTGCGCCAGCCTCGGTTTTTCCGAGCCCCGCCTCGCCGCCGCCGCCAAGCGCCAGATGGAGACCCTCGGCTTCTATCACCTGTTCTCCGGCAAGTCCCATGCCCCCGCGATCGAGCTTGCCGAACGCCTACTGGCCATGGTGCCGGCACCTTTCGCCCGGGTGTTTTTCGCCAATTCCGGCTCGGAAGTCGTCGATACCGCGATCAAGCTCGCCTGGTACGCCAACAACGCCCTCGGCCGCCCCGCGAAGAAAAAGATCATCTCCCGCCGCAGGGCCTATCACGGGGTCACCATCGCCGCCGCGTCGCTGACCCACCTGCCGGTCAACCAGACCGGATTCGACCTGCCGCTGGCGCCGATGCTGGCAACCGATTGCCCACATTTCTATCGCGAGGGCCAGCCGGGCGAGAGCGAGGCGGACTTCACCCATCGCCTTGCCGCCAGTCTCGACCGCTTGATCACCGAACAGGGGCCCGAGACCATCGCCGCCTTCATCGCCGAGCCGGTGATGGGCGCGGGCGGTGTGATCGTGCCGCCCGCCGGCTATTTCCAGGCGATCCAGCCGGTGCTTGCGAAGCATGACGTGTGGCTGATCGCCGATGAGGTGATCTGCGGCTTCGGGCGCACCGGCAACATGTTCGGCTGCGAGACCTTCGGCATCGAACCCGACATGATGGTGCTGGCCAAGGCGCTGTCGGCGGGGCACGCGCCGATCTCCGCCCTTCTGGTGAGCCGGGAAATCTATGAGGCCCTGGCCGACAAGAGCGCCGAGGTCGGCAGCTTCGGCCACGGCTTCACCTATTCCGCCCATCCGCTGTCCGCCGCGGTGGCGCTGGAGACGCTGAAGATCTACGCCGAACGCGACATCCTGGCCCAGGTGCGCGAGACCGCGCCGCTGCTGCAGAAGGGCCTGGGCGCGCTCGCCGGCCATCCCCTGGTCGGCGAGGTTCGCGGCATCGGCCTGATCGGCGCCGTCGAACTGGTCGCCGACAAGGAGACCCGCCGGCCCTTCGACCCGCCCGGGCGGATCGGCCCGGCCGTGGTCCGCGCCGCCCAGGACGAGGGCCTGATCACCCGGGCCTTGGGCGACGCCATCGCCTTCTCGCCGCCGCTGATCATCTCGCCGGCGGAAATCGACGCCGTTCTCGAGCGATTCGGCCGGGCCCTGGACAGGGTCGCGGCGGAGCTTGCGTCGGGACGATGAAATCTTATGTATTCAAGGGCTTGCAGGCCGTGTTAGGAAAATATTAGGCATGTCACACAAAGATGTGATGGGAATGCCAATGCCTAGCCGTCATCCCAGCCGTTATGTTAATGTGCCGCACGTGACGGGGGGCCGAACCCCGTGGGAGAGCCGATGGACTACGAAAAATACTTCACGGATGCGCTCCGCAAGCTGAAAACCGAGGGCAATTACCGGATTTTCGCCGATCTCGAGCGCAAGGCCGGTGCCTTTCCCCGGGCCGTCCGCCACGTCGACGGTGCGACCAAGGACGCCGTGGTGTGGTGTTCCAACGATTACCTCGGGATGGGACAGCACCCCGACGTGATCGACGCCATGACCAAGGCGCTGAAAGACTCCGGCGCCGGGGCGGGTGGAACCCGCAATATTTCAGGCACCAATCACAACCACGTCCTGCTGGAAGCGGAACTTGCCGACCTTCACGGCAAGGAAGCGGCCCTGATCTTCACCTCGGGCTATATCTCCAACGACGCGACCCTGTCGACCGTGGCCGGCCTGCTGCCCGGCTGCATCATCTATTCCGACGCCCTCAATCACGCGTCGATGATCCAGGGCATCCGCCATTCCGGAGCTCAGAAGCGCATTTTCCGCCACAACGACGTCGACCACCTGGCGCAGTTGCTGGCCCGGGACGACCCGGATACGCCCAAGCTGATCGCCTTCGAATCGGTCTATTCCATGGACGGCGACATCGCCCCCATTGCCGAGATCTGCGCCGCCGCGGACCAGGCCGGCGCCATGACCTATCTCGATGAGGTTCACGCCGTCGGCATGTACGGCCCCCGGGGCGGCGGCATCGCCGACCGCGAGGGGATCATGGACCGCCTCACCATCATCGAAGGAACGCTGGCCAAGGCGTTCGGGGTGATGGGCGGCTATATCGCGTCGAGCGCCGCCCTGATCGACGCAGTGCGCAGTTTCGCGCCGGGCTTCATTTTCACCACCGCCCTGCCACCCGCCGTGGCCGCAGGCGCGTTGGTGAGCGTGCGGCATCTCAAGAATTCCAATGCCGAGCGCGCGCTGCACCAGGAACGGGCGGCGACGCTGAAGCGCCTGCTGCGCGAGGCCGGCCTGCCGGTGATGGACTCGGACAGCCATATCGTGCCGGTGCTGGTGGGCGACGCGCGACTGTGCAAGCTCGCCTCCGACGAATTGATCGACCGCTTCGGCATCTACATCCAGCCGATCAACTACCCGACCGTGCCGCGCGGCACCGAACGCCTGCGCATCACGCCGACGCCGTACCATGACGACGGCCTGATGGCCGAACTGGTCGACGCGCTGAGGGATGTCTGGGAGCGGCTGGAAATTCAAGCCCAACCGTCGGCCGCCTGACGCCGAACCGGGGAGACGCTGCGCCATGTATCCCGACCATTCCCTGATGCCCAAGGAGGCCGTGCACCTGGCGGCGCTCGGCATTCTCGCGGAAGGCGCCAGGACCTACGCCGATCTCGCCGCGGACGTGCGCGACTTCACCAGCCACGTGATGGGACCCAATCTCGACATCATGGGCACGTCGATCCAGCTGCTCTCCTTCGAGGGGCTGATCGCCGCCGAGGCGGCGGGCCAACCAGGCCGGGTCTTGCCGCCGGACACGCTCCTGACCATCACCGAGGCGGGCCGGGCGGAGCTCGAGACACTGCTGCTGGCGTCCGTGCGCACGCCGTTCAACGACCTCAACAAGCTGGTGGTGGCGCTCAAGATGCGGCTCCTGCACCTGCTGGACGACGATCAGCGCCGCACCCAGGTTGAGGTCATCACCACGGCACTGCGGGGCGAGCTCGCGCGGCTCGCCAGCCTGCGCGCAAAGCGCGCGGCGGAATCTGCGGGCGGCGATGCGCTGGTGCGCTGGCTCGATCATGACCTCGCCCAGATCGAGGACAGCATCCGCTGGTTCGCCACCTTGGCGCCCGGGGCCTCCGAATAGGGCCGAGGCGTCGATGACCCATCGGCGGCACCCATGACCGACATTGCGAAGACGCTTTTGGCGCGCGGGCGCCGGACCTGGGCCTGGACCGCCGGGCTCGCCCGGCTGGCGGCGATACTGACGCTGGCCGCCCTGGCCGCCAATCCCGCCGGTGCGCAGGCCCAGGAAAAGGTCGATCTGGAGTTGATCCTCATGGTCGACGGATCGGGCAGCATCGACGACGACGAGTTCATCCTGCAGCGCCTCGGCTACGCCAAGGCCTTCCGCAATCCCCGGGTCGCCGCCGCGATCCGCAACGGGCCGCTCCGCAAGATCGCGGTCTCCTACGTGGAATGGACCGGGCCCTTTTTGCAGGTGCCGATCATCAACTGGACGGTGCTGCACGATAAAGCCTCTGTCGAGGCGTTCGCCACGCAATTGGAGGTGGGCCCGCGGGAGCTGTTCTCGGGCGGCACCGCGGTCGGCAACGCCATCCTGTACGGCGCCCAGTCCATCGATGCCAACAAGTTCAAGGGCACCCGGCGGGTGATCGACGTCTCCGGCGACGGCCCCACCAACCGGGGCATGCCCGCCGCCATTGCCCGCGACCAGGTGGTGGCCCGGGGCTTCACGGTCAACGGCCTGCCGATCCTCAACAACTATCCGCAGCTCGACGTCTTTTTCCTGGATAACGTGATCGGCGGCCCCGGCGCGTTCTCCATCCCCGCCAAGACCTTCAAGGATTTCAACGCCGCGATCCTGACCAAGCTGATCCGCGAGATCGCCGGCCGCGACGTCCCCGCCGGCCGGCAGGCCGCGGCCCGGCATCCTTAGGGATCGTGCCGCGCGTCACGCGTCAATAGACGTGCTGGGCGCCGGTGACGAAGATTTCCGTTCCCGACACGTAGCCCGACTGGGCGCTGCACAGGAAATAGATGACCGAGGCCACCTCTTCCGGTTCGCCGAGGCGTCCCAGGGGAATGCGGGGAATCAGGGCATCGGTTTCAGGCGACAGCATGTCGGTAGCGATTTCGCCGGGGGCGATGGCGTTGACGCGGACGCCCAGCGCCCCGAATTCCGCCGCCATTTCCCGGGTCAAGGCGCTGAGCGCCGCCTTGGAGACACTGTAGGCGGATCCGGCGAAGGGGTGGATCGCGTGGCCGGCGACCGAGGTGATGTTGACCACGGTGCCCTGGCCCCGGTGCAGCGCCGCGGCGAAACCGCGGCTCAGGCGCAAGGGGGCGAACAGGTTGAGCTCGAAGACGTCGCGCCAGGCGTCGATATCCCCGTTGAGGCAGCCGAGCCGTTCCTTGTAGGGCGTCTTGGGTGAGACGCCGGCATTGTTGACGAGCGCGTGAAGCGGCGCATCGCCCATCAGGTCCTGGGCCTCGGCGATGAAGCGGTCCTGCTCGTCCGGGCGCGCCAAATCGACCGTGACATGCCCGGCCCAGTTGGGATCGCGCTGACAGGCTTCGGGCACCTCATCGCGGGAACAGGTGATGACCTGCCAGCCTTCGTCGGAGAAGCGCTTGACCGTCGCATGGCCGATGCCGCGGCTGGCGCCCGTCAGCACCACGGTCTTGGGGATACCGCTATCTTGGTCCGCTTGGGTCATGGCCGGAGGTTAGAGGCTTTCCCCGGGCCGGGCCAGCCCCGCGATGGCGCCTTCAGGTGACCGAAACAATCTTGAAGGGATGGATCTCGCCGTCATGGCCGGTGAGGGAGACGTACTCCCCCTCCTTGAAGGCATGGGATTCGAACCGGAAGAAGGGTTCGTCGTCTTCCTCGCCGGGCGCGTAGGAAAACGCCCAGGTGCGGTGGCGGGTGTGGATCAGATAGCCCTCCTCCGCGTCCTCATCGCCCCAGAAGCGCTTGACGGTGCAGGCCTTCTTGTCGTCGCGCCAGGCCTCGGCGTCGATATGGGCTTCGGCATCCAGCGGCACGCGGAACACATAGCCGTGTTCCGCGCTGCCTTCGGGAAATTCAGGGGTACGGGCCAGCTCCAGGCGAATGGTCTTGAAAGCCACGGTGTTCCTTCCTCCGTTTTCAGGGATGTCCGGCCTCAATGGGCCAACAACACCGGGATGTTGGCTTCGTGCAGCACGTGGTCGGTAACGCCGCCCAGGATCATCTCGCGCATCCGGCTATGGGTGTAGGCGCCCATCACCAGAAGGTCCGCCTTGGCCCGTGACGCCGCACCGGTCAGGGCCTTGCCGACATCGCCGCCGCGGCTCTTCACCGCGCTGGCCTTGGCGCGGATGCCGTGCCAGCGCAGGTAGGCGACTAGATCATCGAGGTTGTGACCCGTGCCGCCCTCCTCCACCACGGAGATCGCGGTGACGGTCTTGGCGCGCATGAGGAAGGGCATGGCGGAAGCCACCGCCTTCGAAGCCTCGATACTGCCGTTCCAGGCGATGGCGACGGACGAGCCCAGGCTGCGGGGCTTGGTCGCGGGCACCAGCAATACGGGACGGCCGGTGCCCATCAGGGCGCTTTCCGCGATGCTGGAGGCGACCACGTCGCTGGAATCCCGAGGACGGCGTACAACGGTCAGGTCGCTGATCCGGCCGAGCGATTCGACCCAATAATCGGACAGGCCGGTCTCTTCACGGAAGGATACCGACGATTCGCGCTTGGCCGCCGGCCGCGGCGCGGTCTTGATCTTGGCCTTGCCCACAGCGGTGTCGAAAGCCTTGCGGGTCCGGGCGGCCATGGCATCGGCGCGCTTGGCGGCCGCCTCCAAGACCTCTTCCACGAGGGCCGGGGATACGGTTTCGCCGACGAAATCGGATATGGAATCGGTGGGATCGGCCCGCAGGTGCAGAACCTCGACATGGGCATTGAACGCTTTGGCGAGGCTGAACGCCGTTCCCAGCGTCGCCGCGGCGCCGGCCGCGTCGGACAAAGGCACGAGAATGGTTCTAATTGGCATGGTACCCCCTCCTCCCCCAGGACGAAGCCGACCCATTCAGCCCCCTAGATCCCAGAATGAAAGTTATTTCATTAAAATATATGGGGTTTTGGCCACGGGCAGCAAGGCCCCTAGACCTCTTTCTCCCCATCTTCGCCGATGAAGATTGCCTTGTGCTCGTCGATGCCCTCGGGATCCTGATGGATGATCACGCCGCCGCCGGGAAACGCGGCCCGGACCTTGGCCTCCACTTCATCGGAAATTTCGTGGGCCCTGAGCAGGGAAATGTCCTTCGGCAGATCCAGGTGAAACTGGATGAACGCCCTGGGGCCCGACTGGCGGGTCCTGAGATCGTGGATGTCGCAGACCTCGGGATGGGAGAGCGCGATGTCGACGATGCGCGCCCGGTCGTCTTGGCCGAGCTCCTTGTCCATCAGGGAATCGAGGGAGGTACGGACGATTCGCCAGACGTTCCAGAAAAGGTAGCCGGCGATGGCGAGGGCGATCAGCGGATCGGCGATCCCAAGACCCATGGTGGAGCTCAGGAACAGCGAAAGGATGACGCCGCCATGGATCAGAATATCGCCCTTGTAATGCAGCGAATCCGCGTTAATGGCGACAGAATTGGTGCGTTTCACCACATAGCTCTGAAACGCCACCAGGGCCAGCGTCAGGGCGATCGAAAACACCATGATGCCGATCCCCAAGGCTTGGTTGGAGATGGCCTTGGGCCCGACGAACCGGCCCACGACCTCGACCACCAGATAGAGCGACGAGCCGGCGATGAAGGCCGCCTGGGCCAGGGCGGCCAGCGGCTCGGCCTTGCCGTGGCCGAAACGGTGCTTGGTGTCGGCCGGGCGGAGCGCCCGGCGTACGGCCACCAGGTTGACCAGGGAGGCGGCGACGTCCATCAAGGAATCCATCAGCGCCGACAACACGCTGACCGACGAGGTCATGAACCAGCCGACGGCCTTGGCGCCGACCAGGAGCGCCGCCACGCTGACCGATGCGGCGGTCGCGATCTTCAGCAGACGCACGACGTGCGGCGATATCTGATCGTGCATCGCGGTGGGTGCGGGCCCGGCCCCCGCCGCGCCCGGCCGATCCGCGACCCCGTCACGGGGCGGCACCATGTTAGCCGGGGAACTCAAGGATAAAGCCTCGTCACGTGCCATTCCCGGCTGGCCCGCTGGAAGACGATCCGCTCATGCAGGCGGTAGGGCCGGTCGAGCCAAAATTCGAGCTTCTCCGCCCGCACCAGGTAGCCCGACCAATGGGGCGGCCGCGGCACCGGCCCGCCCTTGAATTTGAGCTCGAAATGGGCCAAGCGCTTCTCCAGTTCGAAACGTTCGTGCAGGACTTCGGACTGCAAGGACGCCCAGGCGGCGACCTGGCTGTCGCGGGGGCGGCTCGCGAAATAGGCATCGGCGGCCGCGTCATCGACGGTCTCGACGGTCCCGTCGATGCGCACCTGGCGCTTCAGGCTCTTCCAATGGAAGACCAGGGAGGCCCGGGGATTGGCTCCGATCTCATGCCCCTTGCGGCTACCGAAATTGGTGTAGAAGACGAACCCGTCCGCCTCCCGCCCCTTGAGCAACACCATGCGCACCGACGGCACGCCGTCGGCATCGGCGGTAGCGCAAGCCATGGCATTGGCATCCCGTTCGGACGCCCAGGCTTCACGATACCACGTGTCGAACTGGACCAGCGGATCCGATGTTTCAAGCTGAGCGGTGCCTTCGTCCAGCATCAAGCGCGCGTCGAACTCCTGAGGTCATGGGCCGGCCTCTCCCGCCGGGACCAAGGGATGATTTTACAGTGTAGAACACACCCGCGCCAAAATGAACCATTTGCCCGACCGTGAGGGGCGCGCTGCGCCGCCGGCGTCGGCGGCAGGCCCTAATCCCTTCGCGCAAAAGGGGCATTGTTTGAGTTGGGACGCCTTTCGTGTAGGATGCCGCGGCACGCAATTCCTGCCGGGGCGTTCGTCCCCAACATCACCATTGAGGGAGAAATGGGCCGAAGCAATGGACTCCTGACGGGCAAGAAGGGACTGGTCATGGGTGTCGCCAATGACCATTCCATCGCTTGGGGCATCGCCGCCGAAGCGGCTGCCGACGGCGCGGAACTCGCCTTCACCTATCAAGGGGACGCCCTGAAAAAGCGTGTCGAGCCGCTGGCGCAACGGGCGGGGTCCAGCATGGTTCTGCCGTGCGACGTGACCGACACGGAGTCCATGGACGCGGTATTCGACCATATTGGGGAAACCTGGGGCGGCCTCGATTTCCTGGTCCATGCCATTGCCTTCTCGGACAAGAGCGAACTGACCGGCGGCTACCTCAACACCAGCCCCGGCAACTTCGCCCGCACCATGGACATCTCCTGCTATTCCTTCACCGCGCTGGCGGCCCGGGCCGCGCCGCTGATGGGCGACGGCGGCTCGCTGCTGACCCTGAGCTACCTGGGAGCCGAGCGCATCATTCCCCACTACAACGTCATGGGCATCGCCAAGGCGGCCCTGGAAGCCAGCGTCCGGGCATTGGCGGTCGATCTCGGGGCCAACGGGGTGCGGGTCAACGCCATTTCCGCCGGGCCCATCAAGACGCTGGCGGCGTCCGGCATCGGCGACTTCCGTTACATCCTCAAATGGAACGAGTTGAATTCGCCGCTCCGGCGCACCGTCACCATCGAGGACGTTGGCAAGGCCGCGCTGTTCCTGCTGTCGGACCTGGGCAGCGGCGTCACCGGGGAAATCCTGCACGTCGATGCGGGCTACCACATCGTGGGTATGAAGAACCCCGATGCCCCCGATATCTCCACCGTCTGAAATCCGCGCCGGGTGATCCCATGTCCATGAACACCTTCGGGCACCTGTTCCGGGTCACCACCTGGGGCGAAAGCCACGGACCGGCCATCGGCTGCGTGGTGGACGGTTGCCCGCCCGGCATCGAGCTGGATGCCGAAGACCTGCAGGGCTGGCTCGACAAGCGCCGCCCGGGCCAAAGCCGTTTCACGACCCAGCGCAAAGAATCCGACACCGTGCGGATCCTGTCGGGCACCTTCGAAGGCAAGACCACCGGGACGCCGATCAGCCTGTTCATCGAGAACGAGGACGTGCGGTCCAAGGATTACGACGACATCAAGGACAAATTTCGCCCGGGCCATGGGGATTACACCTATTGGCGTAAATACGGCATCCGCGATTACCGCGGCGGCGGCCGGTCGTCGGCCCGGGAGACCGCCATGCGGGTTGCCGCGGGCGGCGTGGCCCGCAAGGTGCTGGGGGCCGGCGTGGTGATCCGCGCGGCGCTGATCCAGATGGGGCCCAACACGATCAACCCGGACAATTGGGACTGGGAGGAGGTCGACCGCAACCCCTTCTTCTGCCCGGATGCCCAGGCCGCCAAGGAATGGGAGGGGTATCTCGATTCTGTGCGCAAGGCGGGCTCGTCCTGCGGCGCCATCATCGAAGTGGTGGCCGAGGGCGTCCCCGTGGGCCTCGGCGCACCGGTCTACGGCAAGCTCGATTCCGATCTTGCCGCCGCCATGATGGGCATCAATGCCGTCAAGGGGGTGGAGATCGGCGCCGGCATGGGTGCCGCGGCGCTGTCCGGCGAAGAAAACGCCGATGAAATGCGCATGCGCGGCAACGACGTCTCGTTTCTCTCCAACGCGGCGGGCGGGGTGCTGGCGGGCATCGCGACGGGCCAGGATCTCGTCGTCCGCTTCGCCGTCAAGCCCACCAGTTCCATCCTGACGCCCCGGCGCACCGTCACTCTTCAAGGCGAGGATACCGAGATTTCGACCAAGGGCCGTCACGACCCCTGCGTCGGCATCCGCGGCGTACCGGTGGGCGAGGCGATGATGGCCTGCGTGCTGGCCGACCACCTGCTGCGCCACCGCGCCCAGTGCGGATGAACGCGCTACCTACAGAACGCCGCCACCAGCTCGAGATGCCGGGTCCAGACAAACTGGTCGACCAGGGTCACCGGGCCCGGGGCGAATCCCCCATCCGCTAGAATCTTCCCGTCCCGGGCGAAGCTCGCCGGATCGCAACTGACCATCACGACCGTGGAAACGCTTGAGCCCGCCAGTGCCTCGGCCTGGGCGCGGGCACCGGCGCGCGGCGGATCAAGGACCACGGCATCGAAGGCCGCGAGCTCGGGACCCCACAGCGGGCGGCGGGCCAGGTTGCGCGCCTCGGCCGTCACCGCGGCGCCGCGCCCCGAAGCGCGGGCGGCGGCATTGAGGGCCTCGATCAGCGCTTCATCCCCGTCGTAACCCACAACCCGCCATTGGCGGGCAAGCGGAAAGGTGAAGGTGCCGGCGCCGCAATAGAGATCGGCGACGCGGCCGCCGCGCGGCACCCCGGACACCGCCTCCAGCACTTGCGCCACCAATGCCGCCTCCCCCGCGGCGGAAGCCTGCAAGAAGGCAAGCGGCGGCAAGGCGACGGCGGCGTCCCCGAAGCGGGCCGTGACCGGGCTGAACTGCACAATCACCTCGGGCGCGCGTGGCGCCTCTCCGCCGGCCCCGCGACGCCGGGCCCGCGGGTTCCGCCCCCGTCCTGCGGGAGCCGGGCGCTCGGCCTGGTAGGACAGGCGGGCGATGCCGGCGTCTCGCGCGAAGGCGGTCAGCGCCTCGCGGATCGGGAGGTCGAGGGCAGCGGGGGCACGGATCAAGAGATCGAGCGCGCCCCCCACCACCTGCGCCTCGGCCTCGGCCGCCTGGCCCGGCGCCAGGGTCTCTTCGAAGAAGGCCCGCAGTTCCCCGGTGAGGGCGAACAGCGCGGGCTCCAGCACGCGGCAAACCGTCATGTCGACGACGTCGTGGCTGCCCCGCGCCCGGAACCCAAGCACCAGGCCCCGGTCGGTGCGGCTTGCAAAGAACCGGGCCCGGCGGCGGGAGGCGGGCGGCACCCCGACCAGATCGGCGATCTCGGCCCCGAGGCCGGCGCGCCGCAATGCCGCTTCCGCGAATCCCCGTTTCCAGGCGCGGTAGTCGGCGGGCGCCTTGTCCTGGGCGGCACAGCCGCCGCAGCTGCCGAAATGGGGACAGAGGGTTTCGGCCGCCGGGGCCGGGGCCCGGCCGTGCTCAACCCCCGCCACCGGCATCCGTCCGTTCGTTGCAGGCGGCGATCAGGAACTCGATATTGCCTTCGGGCCCGCGGATCGGGCTTTCGGTCACGCCCAGGACGCGCCAGCCCATCTCGTCCGCGAGCCAGGCGCGGATGCGGGCCACGACCTCTTCGTGCAGGGCCGGGTCGCGCACCACGCCGCCCTTGCCGACCCGGCCCTTGCCGACCTCGAACTGCGGCTTGATCAGGGCGATCAGGCGGGCGCCCGGCCGCGCCAAGGCAAGGGCCGCGGGCAGGACGAGCTCAAGGCCGATGAAGCTGGCATCGCAGACCACCAGATCGATCGGCTCGGGCACCTGATCCCGGGTGAGGTAGCGCGCGTTGACACCCTCCAGCACGGTGACCCGCGCATCCTGGCGCAGCTTCCAGGCCAGCTGACCGCGGCCGACATCGACGGCGTAGACCCGCGCCGCGCCGCCGGTCAGCAGCACATCGGTGAAGCCGCCGGTGGAGGCGCCGACATCCAACGCCACGCAGCCTTCGGCTTCGATCCCGAAATGGGACAACCCATGGGCCAGCTTCAGCCCGCCGCGCGAGACCCAGGGATGGGCCGGGCCCCGGACCTCGATCGGCTGGTCGCGGGCCACGCGGTGCCCCGGCTTGTCGAGCCGCGTGGTGCCGGAATACACCTTGCCCGCCATCACCAGCGCCTGGGCCTGGGAGCGGCTTTCCGCAAGGCCGCGGTCCACCAGGGCCTGATCCAGGCGCGGGCGGGCCGCGTTCATGCGGTCCGCGCCACCGCGTAGTCGGCGACCTCGATCAGGAGCCGCGCGGCGGGACCGAATGGCTCGATATGCGCCGCCGCCTGCCGCGCGAGCAGTTGCGCCTGGTCCCGAGCGCCCGCCGCACCCAAGATGCCGACGAAGGTCGCCTTGCCCCGGGCGGCATCCTTGCCGACGGCCTTGCCGACCTGCTCCGCCTCTCCCACGGCATCGAGAAGATCGTCGGCGATCTGGAAAGCAAGGCCCAGGTCATGGGCATAGGCGCCGAGGGCGCGCAGCTCCTTGGCGTCGGCCCGGCCCAGGATTCCCCCGGCGACGCAGCAGAATTCGATCAGGGCGCCGGTTTTGAGCCGCTCCAGCCGGGCGACTTCCCCGATATTGAGATCAAGGCCTTCCGCCGCCAAATCGATCATCTGACCGCCCACCATGCCCCGCGGCCCCGCGGCATGGGCGAGGCGGACCACCAGCTCCGCCCGCACCGCGGCATCGGGATGGGTGCGGATGTCGGCGAGCACCTCGAAAGCAAGCGGCACCATGGCGTCGCCGGCCAACACCGCCGTGGATTCGCCGTATTTGACATGGCAGGACGGTTTTCCCCGGCGCATCGGATCGTCGTCCATGCACGGCAGGTCGTCGTGGATCAGGGAATAGCTGTGTACCAGTTCCACCGCAGCGCCGACCCGGATGGAGACGGCGTCGGGCACCTCGAACAGGCGCGCGGTGGCCACCACCAGGAACGGACGCAACCGTTTGCCGCCCTCCAGGGTCGCATAACGCATCGCTTCAAAGAGGGTGGCTTCGGGCCCTTCGCCTTCCGGTTCAGGGAGCATTTGCGACAGGGCGCGATCCACCTCACCGGCCACCTGGGCCAGGGCGTCACTCAGTTCCTGGGGCGCACTCTCTTGCTGGGTCACGGTGACGCTCGGCCCGCCCGGCTAGCCGATATCCGCGGGCTCCGTTCCCTCGGCCCCTTCCGGCCCGAGGGAGATTTTCTCCACCTTCGACTTAGCCTCGGTCAGCTTCCTCTCGCAATGGGCCTTGAGCTTGGCGCCGCGTTCATAGGCGCCGATCGCCTGGTCGAGCTTGATCGTGCCGTCTTCGAGCTGCCGCACGATTCCCTCGAGCTCCTCGAGCGCATCCTCGAAGCTCAGCTTGGCGATGTCTTCATCACTCTTGGCTTGTGCCGCTTTCGCCATGGCGTGTGTGCCGCCCTCCTGTTGCCGCCGGGGCCGCGCCCGATCCTGCCGGCGCCCGATCAGGCCAGTCTAGGTGCCGAGCCTCCCTTCGGCAAGCCGCCCGGAAACCGCGCACCGGGAGTCACGGCCGCAGCGCCCCAGTCAAGAGAACCCGGCGGGCCATCATCTGCATCGCTTCGATATAACGCTTTTGGGACCAACCGCATTCCTGCGTGAGCTGTTCCCAATTTCGCACCGACAATTGAGTCCACAAGATATCCGTCGCCTGTTGCGGAGAAAATTCGGGCGTCAGCATCCCATCCGCATTCAACGCCTGAACCGCTGCCTCGCAGCCCTGGCGCACGGCCCCCATCCGGTCGGCCCACGCCGCGGCCGCGGCCGCATCCGTATCCTTCATGGCAAGAAGCGCCTTCGCGATGCCGTGGATTTCAGGAATGTAATTGCCCCAGGCCTCGATAAACGCCTCGAGACGCGCCGCGCCCGTCGCCGCACGTCGGCTGGCAGCAAGGCGCGCATCGACGTCCAGCACCTCATCGATATACCGCGTCACGGCGATCAAGAGCTCCGCGCGTTTCGGAAAATGCAGATAGACGGCCTGCCGGCTGATCCCGGCGTCCTTGGCGATGTCGGCCATGCGGACGCCCTGACCGCTATCCCCTTCCAGCAGCTTCCATGCCGAACGGAGAATGCGTGTGCGGGTCTGAATATTTGCACTTGACATCATGTAAAGTCCCACATAATTTACGCCCCGTCAATTGACACCATGTCAAGTGAATGGAGGCAGAGATGACAAAGCGCGTTTTCATTTGGGTCGCCCATCCAAGATCCGGGTCCCTCTGCGAAGGGATCGCCGATGCCTACCAGGCCGGCGCCGGTCGCGCCGGTGCGGACATCCGCCGGCTGAATCTGAGTGAAATGGCTTTCGCCCCGGAATTCGACGGCTATGGAGACGATATGCCGCCGCTCGAACCCGATCTCAGGGCCTGGCAGGACGGCATCGCCTGGGCCGACCATCTGCTCTTCGTCCATCCCTATTGGTGGGGGGCCATGCCCACCAGGGCCAAGGCCGTTCTCGACCGTGCCCTCATCCCGGGATTCGGGTTCACGTACCACCGCAAGGGGGTGGCTTGGGACAAGCTGCTGAGTGGCAGGACGGCCGATGCGATCATCACGTCGGACACGCCGCCGCTGCTCGATACCCTGCTCTACAGGAAGCCCGCCCGCCGGGTGATCAGGAACCAGGTCCTGGGATTCTGCGGCATCAAGGCCAAGCGTGTGGTCCAGTTTGGGCCGGTGAAGACGGCCCCCGCGAAACGGATCGCGAATTGGCTGGACCGGGCGGAGCGCATGGGCCTCACGGCGGCGGCCTAGGCAGGCCGTCCCCGGATCGAAACGAGAGTTTCGCAATAAAGATAATGGAGAAATCGATGACGCACCAACTGATGGGATTTCTCGCCTCATCGGCAGTCGTGGCAAGCGGACTGGTGGCCGGCGTGTTCCTGGCATTTTCCGATTTGGTAATGAACTCCCTCGCGAAAGCCACCCGGCCAGGGGGGATCGAGGCCATGCAGGTGATCAACCGGCAAGTCTACCGCTCCGTCTTCCTTGTCCTGCTGATGGGCATGGCACCCTTCTCGGCCCTGCTGACCGCCCTTGCCTACGTCCACGCGCCTGGCCCCGCCGTTGCCTGGCTCGCTATCGGCAGCGGCCTTTACGGCCTTGGCGTTGTCGTCATCACCGTCCTTTGCAACGTGCCGATGAACTTGCGACTCGATTCGATGGACCCGAACGCGGTGGCGAGCGAAGGATATTGGAGGAAGTACGTGTCAAGGTGGACCCGGTGGAATCATGTTCGGGTCTGTGCGGCGGCCGGCGCCACCGTCTGCTTCCTCGCCGGTTGCCTGGCGCTCGTCCAGGGCTGACCTCAGGATTTCCTTGGCACACGCGCTACGTCAAAGGCGCGGCCAAGGCCGCGACAGGCCTCAAGGCGCGGCCAAGGCCGCGACATGGGCCACCGCCGAAGCGGCGAGCGCCCGGAGATCGTAGCCGCCCTCCAGGGTCGACACGATTCGTCCGCCGCAATGGGTTTCGGCAAGGCCCCGGATCTCTTGGGTGATCCAGGTATAATCCGCCTCGGTCAGGTAGAGCTGCGCCAAGGGATCGGCGGCGTGGGCATCGAAGCCGGCGGAGACCAGGATCAGCTCCGGCCCGAACCGGTCCAGCGCCGGCAACAGCCGATCCTTCCAGGCGGCGCGGAACTCCGCGCTTGCTGCCCCCGCAGCCAGGGGGGCGTTGAGGATGTGCGCGTTGTCGTCGGCGCCCGAACCGGTTCCGGGGTAGAAGGGAAACTGGTGCGAGGACGCAAAGAACAGGTCCGGGTCGGCGCGAAAGGCGGCCTCGGTGCCGTTGCCGTGGTGAACGTCGAAATCGACCACGGCGACGCGCGTCAGCCCATGCGCCCGGCGCGCATGCAACGCGCCGATGGCGACATTGTTGAATAGACAGAACCCCATGGCGCGGCCGGGCTCCGCGTGGTGGCCGGGCGGGCGTACGGCACAGAAGGCACGCGCGGCGGTGCCGCCGATCACCGCGTCCACCGCCGCCATCAGGGCGCCGACGGCCCGCAGCGCCGCCTCGCCGGACTTCGGGTTCATCCCGGTATCCGGATCGAGATAGGCATAGCCCCCTTGCGGCACGGCATCGAAGACGCGCTCGACGAGCCTGGCATCGTGAACCAAGGTAAGGTCGTCGGCCCGCGCCGCGGCGGCCTCCGCCCAGGCGATCTCCGCCGCCCCCGGCCCGCCGGCCTCGACCCAGCGCTTCAGGCCATCGACCACGGCCTTGAGCCGCGCCGGCGATTCCGGGTGCCCGGTCCCCGGATCATGTTCTCCGCAAAGCGGATGGGTAAAAATCGTCACGGTCACGGCATGGCCACCTCAAACCCTAGAAATTCAAAGCTTCCGGCCACATTTGGCCCCATATTCAGCGGCCAGCGCAACCGGGCAGCCGGTTTCGGCGGGGGAAGGAGGAAAAATATTGTTTCCCATAGAGTTAACATGCCAGCGACGGCGTCGTGCATTGCAATTGACTTAACTTAAAATGTACCGCAAATAGATTTCAGAGGCAGCGTCCATCCGACGGGGATTCGGGTCACCGTCCGTGATAAGGAATAACCCGGTCTCCGCGCGGACGCGTGGTCAACCGGGAAGCGGCGCCCAGGAAGTGCTGCCCGGGAGGCAACGAGGAACGGATTTTGAAGAAACGGATATTATTGTTCGCGGTTTTGGCCGCGGCGGCGCTGGCGGTTGGGGTGACGTATGGCCCCGGCCTGGTTGCGCCCCAAGGAGCCCAGGCCCAAGACGCCGGCAGCGCGGCCACCAGCGGTGACGCCGACACGCCGGCTGCCAAGAGTGGCGGCGCAAAGAAGAAGAAAAAGAAGAAGCGCCGCCGCAGGCGGCAGACCTTGGTCCAGGTGGACAAGGTACGGGTCGAGCCATTGCGCCAGACCATGCCGGTGATCGGCCGCATCGTGTCGGTGCGTTCCGGCGTAGTGGCCACGCGCATCGATGCCCCGGTGGCCGACGTCAGAGTGGACGTGGGCGATCGAGTGAAGAAAGGCGATATCCTCGCCAACCTGGTCAACGACCGGTTCAAATGGGACCGAGCGGAAAAGGCAGCGGAAGTCAATCAGGCCAACGCCAAGATTTCCACCGCCAAGGCCCGGCTCGCCCTGGCCCGGCAGGAGCTGAAACGCATCTCCGACCTCCGGACATCGGCGGCGTACTCGAAGGCCAGATTCCAGGACAAGGAGCTTGAGGTCACGCGCTATGTCGCGGAATTGGGCGAGGCCCGGGCTGCCCTGGTCCGCGCCCAGGCCAGCCTGAAGATGGCGGAAACCGATTTGCGCTACACCGCGATCCGCGCCCCCTATGACGGCGCGATCACCCAGCGCCACACCGAGGCCGGCGCCTTCGTCAAGGAAGGCCAGCCGATCGTTACCATGGTGTCGCACAAGGATATCGAAATCGAGGCCGATGTTCCGTCGCGGCGGATTGGCGGATTGGCGCCCGGCTCCAAGGTCACTTTCGAATTGACGCGCGGGACAAAGATCCCCGCGCATGTCCGCGCCGTGGTGCCGGAAGAAAACCTTCGCACCCGCACCCGGCTGGTCCGCTTCAAGCCGGATTTCAAGACACAGCCGGAGGCGCTTGCGGCCAACCAGTCGGCGACGGTCTACCTGCCCATCGGCAAGGCCCGCAACGTGTTGTCCGTCCACAAGGACGCGCTGGTCAGTTCCCGAGGCCAGCCTACGGTGTTCGTGATCGAGGACGAGCGCGCCCAGGCACGCCAGATCAAGATCGGCGAGGGCGTCGGCGGACGCTTCGAAGTGCTGTCCGGCATCAAGGAGGGAGACCTGGTCGTGATTCGCGGCAATGAAACCCTCAAGGATGGGCGCCGGGTGCGCATCGATGGAGTCACCAATTGAACAAGCTGATCGAGCTTTCCCTCAAGCGCCCGATGGCGGTCATGGCCGGGGTGCTAATGATCGTCGCGTTCGGCTTGATGGCCCTGCAGACCATCCCCATCCAATTGGTGCCCGATGTGCAACGGCCGGTGATCGACATCCGCACCAACTGGCGCGGCGAAGCGCCGGTCGACGTCGAGCGCGAGGTGACCAACCGGCTGGAGGAACAAATTGCAGGTATCGAGGGCGTGACCGAACTCTCCAGCCGCTCGCAGTTCGGTCAGTCGCGGATTCGCCTCGAGTTTGAGGTCGGCTACAACCTCGACAAGGGCATGCTGCTGATCAACAACCGGCTGTCCGGCGTCGACGATCTGCCTCCCGAGGCCGAGGAACCGAGGCTCGATTCCCGCGGGTCCGAGGACATCCCCATCGCCTATTTCGTGCTGCGGCGCAAACCGGGCAATACCAGGGACATGGAGACCTATGGCGACCTGATCGAGGACATCATCATCGATCGCATCGAACGCGTCTCGGGCGTGTCGGGCGCCGATTTCCGGGGCGGTTCCAAGCGCGAACTGCGCATTGAGGTCGATCCCGAAAAGCTCGCCTTTTACCGTTTGACGGTTCCCGACGTGCTGCGCCGGATGCGGGACGCCAGCGCATCGATTTCCGCCGGCGAGGTCGAGGAGGGCAAGCGCCGCTATCTTGTCCGCACCGAAGGTGAAATCCGCACCGTCGAACAGGCCAAATCCGTGGTCCTGATCCGGCAGCAAGATAACACCTCGGGCCGGGTCGGCCGTGTCACGGTGGGCGATGTCGCCGATGTGGTCTACGGCTACAAGGATCCCAACAGCCATCGCCGCTACCTTGGCGAGGATGTCATCACCTTGCAGGCCTTCCGGGAATCGGGCAGCAACGTGGTCAAGACCATGGCCGCCATTCGCAAGGCGATCGACGAGTTGAACAAATATGAGCTGGCCCAGGAAAATCTTTTCCTCACCTGGGTTTACGACGAAACCGTCTACATCGATTCGGCGATCGGCCTGGTCCAGCAGAACATCTGGTTCGGCGGCGCCCTGGCGGCGCTGATCCTGATCCTGTTTCTACGCTCCTGGCGCCCCACCCTGATAATCAGTCTGGCAATACCGGTGTCGGTGATCGGCGCCTTCGTCGCCATGGCGGCCCTGGGCAGATCGATCAACGTCATATCCCTGGCCGGCATCGCCTTCGCCGTCGGCATGGTGGTCGACGCCGCCATCGTCGTGCTTGAAAACATCTATCGCCATCGGGAGATGGGCAAGCCACCGATGGAAGCGGCCATGGCAGGGGCCAAACAGGTGTGGCCGGCGGTGTTCGCCTCGGCGCTGACTACCGTGGTCGTTTTCGCTCCGATCCTCGCGCTCAAGCTGGAGGTCGGACAGCTTTTCCGCGATATCGCCGTCGCCCTGTCGGTCGCCGTCACCCTGTCTCTGATCGTCTCGGTGACGGTGATCCCGGCCTTGTCGAGGAAGCTTTTGACCACCGTCGGCGACGAGGGATACAAACGCTTTTCGATCCCTGGAATCGACCATTTCGGCCGCTGGTTCGCAGCCGGGGTCATGGGCGTGACCCGGTTGGTCGTCCGTTCGAAGATCGCGGCGCTGGCCGTTGTTTGCGCGGTCGTCGGCGGCACCACCCTGTTCACCATCTTCTCCATGCCGCCCCTGGACTTCCTGCCCGACGGCAACCGCAACTTCGTCTGGGGCCGCATCACACCACCGCCGGGCTACAACCTCGCAACCATGACCCGAGTGGCCAACGACATCGAGGCGGCCGTCAAGCCCTATTGGGCCAGCCTGCACGGCAGGGAATCAAGGCCCGGCCAGCCGCCCAAGATCGATCACTTCTTCATCACCTCCCGCACTGATCAGGCATTCGTAGGCGCCAGTTCCACCGACCCGGCCCGGGCCGCCGAATTGGAGGACGTGATAGAGGAGCCCGTACTCAAAGAGCCGGGCACGCGCGGCTCCGTGGAGCAATCTTCGATCTTCTCGCGCGGCATCGGCGGATCGCGATCGATCCGTTTCGATATCTCCGGACCCGACCTCGAAGCCAATATCGAAGTCGCGCGGCGCGCCGACGACCTCCTCCGCGATGTCCTTCCCAGGTCGGAAGGACACCGCGTGCGGCCGCGTCCCGGGCTGGAATTCGGCGCCCCCGAAATCCGGATCATTCCGGATCAATTGCGCCTGTCTGATGCCGGTCTGACCGCGCGCGACCTCGCCCAGACCATCGATGCCTTCAACGACGGCATCCGAATCACCGAAATCACCGTCGGCGGCAAGCGCATCGACCTGTCGCTCACCGGGCCCGACAAGCTCGTTAAGGAGACTCAAGGCATCAGCAACCTGCCGGTGGTCACGCCCGACGGGCGCATCATTCCCGCCTCTTCCCTGGCGGAGATCCAAGTGACCGCAGGGCCGACCCAGGTCTGGCACCTGGAACGTGCCCGCTATGTCATGCTTCAGATTCGTCCGTCCAAGCTGGTGCCCCTTGAAACCACCATCCAACGGATCCAGGAAAAGGTGCTGGATCCGCTGCGCAAGGAGGGCCTGCCCCCGGGGGTCAAGATCCGGCTTTCCGGCGCGGCGGACAACCTGACCCAGACCTGGCATCATCTGCAGTTCGATCTGCTGATCGCCGTGGTCATCGTGTTCCTGGTGATGGCGGTGATCCTGGAAAGCTTCATCTATCCCTTGATCATCATGCTTTCGGTTCCCCTGGCAACGGCGGGCGGCATGCTCGGCCTGTGGATCCTGAACACCGCCGTCCTGCCGGACACAGACCGCCAGCCGCTCGACATGCTGACCATCCTGGGCTTCATCATCCTGATCGGTACGGTGGTCAACAACGCCATCCTGCTGGTGACCTATACGGTGGAGAATGTCCGGCACAACGGCATGACGCCCGAGGAGGCGATCCTGGATTCGACCAGGACCCGCCTGCGGCCAATCTTCATGTCCACCCTGACCACGGTCTTCGGCATGCTGCCCCTGGTCGTGGCCCCGGGTGCGGGATCGGAGCTTTACCGCGGCCTGGGATCGGTGGTGGTGGGAGGTCTCGCCCTGTCGGCGGTCCTGACCCTGTTGATCATTCCTCCGCTCCTTTCGTTGTTGACCTGGAAGCTGCGCTTGGAAATGGGAACTGGCGAGGCCACGCCCGCAGCGGACGTGGCGACCGCCCCGGCCGAATAACGGAAGAGGCAAAGATTCGCCCGCGGCGCGGTTGCGCATGGATGGAGTTAGGCTAGACTGCCGCCCATGCCCAAGAGCACATCCAATGGCGTGGATATCTGGTATGAGGTGACCGGCGACGGGCCGGCCCTGGTGTTGGTCCACGCCAATCCGTTCGACCACGACCTGTGGCTTTATCAGGCGGCGCATTTCTCCACCTGGTTCACTGTGGTGACGGTAGACATTCGCGGCTACGGCCGATCCGCCAAGATCACGACGCCGTATACCGAAAAGGACATGTGCGACGATGTGTTGGGGGTAATGGGCGACCTCGGCATCGAAAAAGCGGTGCTGGGCGGCTGCTCCGTGGGGTCGGGCATCGCCATCCACCTCGGCCTCGATCACCCCGATAGCTTTTCCGCCCTCATCCTGGTGGGCGGCAATTCCGGGGTTTCGGATCGCTACATGCAGCGGGTCGAGGGCTACACCCGGGATCTGGCGGATTACCACATCAAGCACCTCAAGCTTCTGGTCGCCGAAGACTTCCCGGAAACCAAGCTCGGTGCCTATCTCTTGAACCTGTGGGTGGAACGCGAACCGCGGCTGAAGGGCGAGGCCATTGCCCAGGTGTTCCATGCCGGCAACGGCACCGACACCACCGACCGGCTGGGCACCATGAAGCCGCCGGTCCTGGTCATCAATGGGGAGTTTGACCATTCCCTGCCCGCGGGCCGGAAGACCGCCGAACGGGTGCCCGACGGTACCCACAAGGTGCTCCCCGGGACCGGACATGCCTGCTGCATCGAGGACCCGGCGGGTTTCGATGCGCTGATGAAGGAGTTCCTCACGGCGCGCGGCCTGCTGCCGCAGATTTGAAAGCCCGAGACCCGGATGCGGAGATGCCGGCGCCCGGGAGGGACGCCGGCATCGATCAAGCAGCGGGACGCAGAAATGCCGCGCCCTTCCGGATTATTCGAAGAATTCGCCTTCCTTGAACTTGAGTTCCATCTGGTTGTTGTCGGGATGGTCGCCCGGCATTTCACCGCCTTCGATATTGAGGCGTTCGTCCCGTTGCTCGCCGTCGCCGGCAATGCAGCCGATCCGCAGCAGGACCAGGGGCTCCTCTGAAGTGGCGTGGAATTTGTAATAGCATCCCGCGGGCAGCAAGATACCGGCATTCTTGCCGACATCGGTCTGTTCATCGTTGGGTCCGTAAAACCGGGCAGAGCCCTGCAGGATGACGAACATGTGGTCTTCGTTGGTGTGGGCGTGGAGCCCGTTTTCGCCGCCGGAGGCATAGACCTTCAGCACGGTCCACATGTTATCGGTCTTGCACACCGGCAGATTGGTGCGCCCGCTCTCCAACATCTGGGCGCGGAGCTTGAAGACGATCGGCTTGGTGGCGGTGCCGGTCAATTCCGGAAAGGTGCCCTTGAGCTTGAACTCGCCCATTTTATCGGTGGTTTCGGGGATGATCTCGGCGACGGACATGGCGTTTTCCTCCATAGATTTCCATGACTTGGAGTTGTTATAGCACAGCGCCCCGGCGCCACCACTTTTCCTCGAAAGCCGGCTCGAGAGACCTGGAACCGGGACGTCTGAAGCCCTATTCCGCCCCTTGGGCGGCGGCGCGAGCCGGGGCCGAGTCCAGGAAGGGGACGTCGGGCACCCGCCATTCGGTCAGCGGCCGGCCGGCCACCAGGGCATTGACCTCCCTGAGCCAGAGGCGGCGCATGAGGATCGTCCGGTGCTCGCTGGGGCCGATGTTCTCCTTGCTGCGGTCCTTCAGCGATCCCTGGCCCACCTGGGTGACGTAATCCTCGATGGTGAAGCTCGTGTAGGCGGTCATGTCGTCGGGCAAATCCTCGAGGGCCATGTCGCCGGCTAGGATCTTTTCGGCGAGGTCCCAGCGGTCCTCCGCCTCCTCTTCCTGGGTGGCGCGGGCGGCGGCATAACGCTCCGCCTCCGCCCCTTCGACCGGCGCCACGGTGACGTCGAACGCCGCATGGGAGGTGTCGTTCAGGGGCACGACCCAGGCCGCCTTGGTCTCCCACAGGCCACTGTTTTCGAACCCCGGGGCGCGGCTGCGCTGGAAGAACAGCCTCGTGTTGGGCATGAACCAATGGGTATGGCGGGCCGGGCCGAGGGCTCGCTGGGCATCGGCCCTCGCCCCGGAAACGGTCCCCAGTGAGCTCGTCATGTCTTCCTGTTCGCCCTTCACCGTGCGAATGCCGCGCCAGCCGTAAGGCGTTTCTTCGACCTCTTCATGGCGAACCACCAGGATATCCTTGCGGTTCTTTCGGAGTGCCGTCGCCCGGTGCACCCAGGCGCGGTGGCCGTGGTCGTTGTCGAACTTGTTCCAGAAGGTACAGGGCAGCACTTCGGGCGGATCGGTGGTGACGACGCCCGGGCGGTCGAGGTCGGGATAGCGGCGAAAGGGCGGCGGCTCGCCATCGCCCAGATAGGCGAAGATCAGGCCGAGATACTCCCGGGTCGGATGGGACGCCATCTTGATCTTTTCGGAAAAGGGGCGGTCTTCGTTGGGCTGTTCAAGGCAATCGCCCGTGCAGCCGAATTTCCAGCCGTGATAGCGGCACCGCAAATCATCCCCTTCCACCCAGCCGAGGCTGAGCGGCGTGCCGCGATGGGGGCAGCGGTAGGCGACGACATGGGCGGCGCCGTCTTCGCCGCGATAGATGGTGAACTTTTCCCCCAGCACCTCGAGCGGGCGGGCACGCCCCGGGGGCAAATCCCTGGCCCGCATCACCGGGTGCCAAAACAGCCTGAGATACCTACCCGCCGGCGTGCCGGGGCCGACCGGCTCCAACTCCGCAAGCTCCAATGCCCGTGATCCGGCCATTGCATGCCTCCCTCAAGACTTTGCGTAAGCCTAAGCAACGCGGACCGAAGCGGCAAGCGGCTTGGACCAAGGCGGCCCGAGCGGGCAATGGGATCAACGTTCGACCACCGCGTCCATCCGCTCCATCAGGTCGAGCACGTCGGCAAGCTCGGCGGTCTGCTCGCCCCCGTCCATCAGGTATTCGAAGACCTCGGCGATGTCGTAAACGCCGAACCCGCCGGCGACCGCCTCGTTATAAGCCCCGCCCATGGCATCCAGCAACGGATAACGGCCGCCAAGCGCTTGCGCCAGCTTGTTCAGCCGGTCGATCTGGCGCACCCGGTTGGCCATCCCCCGGTTGGGCGCCTCGCCGCGGTCCTGGCGCGCCTTGGTGTCCCGGCGCTTGTCGCTGTCGTAATCTTGATAGTCGCGCTCCACCATCAAGGCGCCCCGGCTTTCCAGCATGACCGAGGTGGCGTTGGAGCCCTTGATCGCCTCGAACATGGCGGCACGGTCGAGGCCGGCACGGGTGGCGAGCTCGAATGCTTCCGCCGCGGCCAGGGTGTGAACCGCCACCAGATAGAGCGCCACGAACTTGGCGAGCCGACCGGCGCCGAACGGCCCGACCCAAGTGACTTTGTCGGTGAAATCGCGCAGCACCGGCGCCCAACGCTCGAACGCGTCGCGGTCGCCGCCGGCGAACACGGCGGCGTTGCGGGCGGCGATATAGACCGGATTGCCGCTGATGGTGCAGTCCACCAGGGTCACCCCGGCGGCGGCGGCGGCTTCCTTCTCGGCCAGCTTCTCCTTCAGAGAGACCGTCGACATCTCGAACACGTCGAGGCCCCGGCGCCCCGCCGCGAGGATGCCGTCCGCCCCGGAAATGACCTCGTGCAGAGCCTGCCGATTGGGAATGGAGGTCAGCACGACATCGGCCCGCGCCGCGACGTCCCGGGGCGAGGTCCCGGCGGTGCCGCCGGCCGCGATGAACTTCTCCATCATGGTGCGGCGATAGCCGATCACCGTGTGTCCGGCATCCAGCAGATTCTTGGCGATGGCAAATCCCAGATTGCCGATGCCGATCAGGCCGACGGTGGCGGTCATGCGAACACCCTTTCCCGTGTTGCGCCCGGCCGGTTGACCTGCCCGGGGGCGGCCCCAAAACCGGGACGCCCGGCCCCCATTCGGGGACCGGGCGGCCAGCGGATCTGCGCGCGGTCGCCCGCGCCGGGCTTAGAGATCCTTGCTGCGATCGTACTCGCCGAGGCCCGGACGATAGGTCTTGTCGTCCAGGAACTGGGCCATGCCCTTCTGGCGGCCGTTCTCGGGATCCTGGTATTTCAGGGCATCGGACTTGGCGTTGAGGTAATCGGCCGCCTGGTCGACGCTCATTTCCTTGACGGCGCGGATGCCTTCCTTCGTATAGCGCACCGCCGTCGGGTTCTTCTTCATCATCTTCTTGGCGAGCTTGGTGGTTTCGGCCTTCAAACGGGCCTTGGGCACCGACTTGTTGATGAAGCGCATCGCCGCGGCTTCCTTGCCGGTGAAGGTATCGCCGGTGATGGCGTAATACATCGCGTCGCGGTAGCTCATGGTGTTGACCACGTTCCAGCTGACGATGCCGCCCGGCAGGATGCCCCAGTTGATCTCCGACAGGCCGAAGATGGCGTCATCGGCCGCGATGGCGAGGTCGCAGGCGGAAACCTGGGTGAAGGCGCCGCCGAAGCAGAAACCGTTGACCATGGCGATGGTGAGCTTCGGGAACTTGGACAGCGTGGTCCAGCGCCAATGGTGGGAGGCATTCTTGGACTTGTGGCGGAGCACCGGGTCGCCGGTGGTGCCGCGGAAATACAGGCGGATGTCCTGGCCCGCGCTGAACGCCTTGCCGGCCCCGGTGATCACCACCACGTCGACGGAATCGTCGATGGCAAGCTCCTCCAGCGCATCGTTCATGTCGAGATGCAGCTGTGGGCTCATGGCGTTGCGCTTTTCGGGCCGGTTCATGATGACCCAGGCAATGCGGTCCTTCTTCTCGACCAGGACGGTTTCGAACTTCTTGACGACCGCCTTGCTGGACTTGGCAGCCTTGGCGGCGGGTTTTTTCTTGGTAGCGGCGCGTGTGGCCATGATTCACGTCTCCCTTCTCTCGCGTTGTTTCAGAGCGTGTTAAGGATGCCGGGACCGGCGATCCGTTGAGTTGGACAATAGCACCCCGCGGGGTTCAGCCATAGGTCCTCAGGATATTCCGGGCAATCACCATTTTCATCACCTCGCTTGCGCCTTCGGTGATGCGGTTGCTTCGGGCTTGGCGCCAGAACCGCTCGATCGGCAGGTCAGTGGTCAGCGCGATGCCGCCGTGAACCTGCATGCACCGGTCGGCAACGCGGAACGCCATTTCATCGGCGTAGTACTTGCTGATATAGCCTTCGTTGCGGAAATCCTCACCCGAATCGGCCTTGGACGCCGCGTGATAGACCATCAGCCTGGCGGCATGCAACTCGACGAATGAATCGGCGATCATCCATTGGATCGCCTGACGGTCGGCCAACGGCCGGCCGAAGGTCACCCGCTGCTTGGCATAGGACGTCATCAACTCGATGCAGCGCTCGGCGACGCCCAGCGCCCGCGCGCCGTGGCGCAGGCGGCCCGCGCCAAGCCAGCGCTGGCCGAGACGGAAGCCGCCGCCTTCCTCGCCCACCATATGGCTGGCCGGGACCCGCACATTATCGAACACGATCTCCCACGGCTTGTCGCCCATCATGGTCTCGTATTGGGCGCCGAGGCTGAGGCCGGGGGTATCCATGTCGACGATGAAACACGATATCCCGCCATGGGAGCCCTTCTCCCGGTCGGTCGCCGCCATCAGCTGAATAAAATCCGCTTCACCCGCACCGGTGATGAACCGCTTGGTCCCGTTGATGACGTAATCGTCCCCGTCACGCACCGCCGTGGTCCGCATGGAACCGGGATCGGAACCGGCATCGGGCTCGGTCTGGCCGAAGCAGGCATGCTTCTCGCCGCGGATCACGGGATAGAGGTAGCGCTCCTTCATGTCGTCGGAAAGCTCGTACAGGATCGCGCGCACGCTGGGCCCGGTGAAATAGCCGCCGCGGGACGGCAGGGCCGTGGTCCGGGCCATCTGCTCGGTCACCACGACGGTGGCCAGCACGCCCATGCCCTGGCCGCCGAATTCCTCCGGCACGTCCATCAGCCACAGGCCGAGCTTCTTGGCGTCGGCATCGAACTTCTCCCTGAATTCCGGCTTCAGCTTGACCCCCTCGCAGGTTTGAAGCTCGATGGGAATCATCTCGGCATCGACGTAACGGCGCAGCGTTTCCTTGAGGAGTTGCAGCTCCTCCGGCAGTTCGAAACTCATCGTGGTACTCCCCTTCCCAAGTGCTTCTTATTATAACTCGACTCAGCCGCGGCGCACCGGCCGCACGTCGACGGCGGCGACACCTGCGCCGGCCTCCCGGACGATGAGCGGATTGACCTCGAGATCGCTCAGGATATGGCGGTGATCCAGGTAGATGCGGCCGAGGCCCACCACCGCCTTGATCAGCGCGTCAACATCCGCCGCCGCCGCGCCCCGGAACCCATGCAGGAGCGCCCGGCCCTTGAGCTCGCCCAGCATGCCCGCGACGTCGTCCTCGTCCACCGGCAGGAGGCGCATGGTGGCGTCGCGCATCAGCTCCACCATGATCCCGCCGGTGCCGACCAGGATGGCCGGACCGTAGAGCGGGTCTTCGCGGCAGCCGACGATCATCTCCACACCTTGCACCATTTCCTGAACGAGATAGCCGGTGATCTCCGCGCGGGCATCGGCGGCGCGGATGCGCCGTGCGAGCGTCTCGGCCCCCTCCTTGACGGTCTCCACGCTATCAAGGCCGAGCAGCACGCCGCCCACCTCGGTCTTGTGGGAAAACGCCGGCGCCACGATCTTGAGAACCACCGGAAACCCGATCTCCGCCGCCGCCCTGGCCGCGGCCCCGGCATCCTTGGCCAGCGCGCTCATCGGCGGCGTGACGCCACTGGCGGCAAGCAGTCCATCGAAGGCGGCGCCTGAAACGTTGGCCTCCGTGCCCGTGGGCTCCGGCGGGGCGGGGATCGCGCGTCCCGCGCGGGCGCCGTAGAAGGCCAGGGCGTTCATCGCACGAAGCATTTCGGGCAGGCCCTGAAGGTAGGGAATGCCGATGGCGTCTTGATACTTGATGCCGTCCTCGCCCAGGCTGTAGCGCATGCGGCCGAAGCCGATCACCGGCATGTCGGTATAGCTCAACAACTCCTTGAGCGGCGCGCCGGCCGCGATATTGGCGCGGCCCGAGGAGATCTGTCCCGCCACCGCCAGCATGTCGGTCGCCGGATCGTCGATCGCCGCCTTGCAGAGGTCGGCCAGCACGTCGTTGCCGGCGGCAATGCCGGCATCGAGCGGGTTCTTCGGGTTCATTTCCTTCGGGATCAGCGGCCTCATCCGTTCCAACGTGTCGGCCGCGTAATCCGGCATCTCGGCCCCTTCGGCCTCGGCATAGTCGTAGAGCAGGTCCACCGTGCCGCCGGACGTGGTGACAACGCCGATGCCCCGCCCCTTGGGCAGCCGGCCCTGGCTGAAGGCCAGCACGGTTTCGGTCATGTCGTCGAGGTTTTGGCAGTGGACGATGCCGTAGCGTTCGCACAGCGCCGTGAACGCGGCCCAGTCGCCGCCGATGGCCCCGGTATGGGATTGCGCCGCCTCGCGGGAACGCTGGGTCCGCCCGGTCTTGACGGCGATGATGGGCTTAGCAGCGGCGAGCGCCCGGGCACAAGCTTCCTTGAATACTTCAGGACGGCGGATGCCCTCGATGAACAGGACAATGGTCCGGGTCTCGGGATCGTCGACGAAGAAGTTGATGTAATCCGCCAGGTCGAGGCCGATCTCATTGCCCGAAGACATGGCGTAGGAAAAGCGTAAACCGCGGGACTGCGCCGTCTGCACCCAGAACTGCATGGTCCCGCCCGATTGGAACACCGCCGCCACGTCGCCGGGACCGGGCCGGCAGATGGCACCGTTGGGATAGGCGAAAACCTTTTCCCTGAAAGCGATGCCGCCCATGCAGTTGGGCCCGGCAAGGGCGATGCCCGCCTCCTCGCACAGCGCCCTGAGCTTCTCGCCCCGGCCGATGATTTCCGGATCCGACCCTTCGCCCAGGTGGCCGGCATAGACGGTCGCCGCCTTCAGGCCGTTTTTCGCGCCGTCCTCCATCACCCCCTGGACCGCCCCCGCCGGCACGATCACCAAGGCCAGGTCGGCCGGTTTCGGAAGCGATCCGAAATCGTGATAGCAGGGTACGCCGTAGACCTCATCCCGGCGCGGGTTGATGGGGTAGACGTTCCCCGCGAATCCGTATTTCTTGAGGCTTTCGAAGATGCTCTGGGGCCACTTGGCCCGGTCCGAGGCCCCGACGATGGCGATGGTTGATGCGGAAAAAATCTGCTTAGGCGAACGGAACACGGGACTCCCCCTATATTGTCGTGTTCCGGCGATATTCGTTTCTTCGGCAGGCCCTGTCAACCGAGCCCCGGGCCGGGCTTGCCCAGGTCTCACGCCCTAGGATAGTCTTCTGAGAGAACACGAAACTTTGGAGGAATGTGCGATGCGCGGACCGCACGACGTGGGCGGACTGGAAGAGGGCCCGATCGATACCTCGGTTCATACGCCGACCCTTTGGGAAAAGCAGATCGACGCGCTGCACAACCTGATCGCCGACGACAAGCGCAAGATCGTCCCTAGGGGGCAGAACCGCCGCTATGTCGAGGCGCTGGGCGAAGACGTCTACAACACGCTCAACTACTACGAGCGCTGGACCGCCACCATGAGCCAGCAACTCCTGGAAAAGGGCGTGCTGACCCGCGACGAGATCGACGCCAAGGTGCGCGAGATCCGCGACCGGCTGGAAGCCACCGGCGAGCTGGAGCTGCGCGCGGGCGAGGCGGACAAGATCTGATGGCCAAGGACCTGCAACCGGGCGATCCCGTGCGCGTGCGCGAGGATTATCCGCCGGGCCATATCCGCACACCGGTGTTCATCCGCGGCAAGCGCGGCGTCGTCACCCAGGTTTTCGGAGCGTTCGAGAACCCGGAGATCACCGCCTACGAACTCACGGGGCCGAAAAAGATGCTGTATGCGGTGCGCTTCCGCCAGGTCGACATCTGGCCGGACTACACCGGCCCCACCCAGGACACCGTAGACATCGACATCTACGAACATTGGCTGGAAAAAGCCGAAGGAAGGGCATCATGAGCGAAACACAGCACGGCGCCGCCGAACATGATCATGGGCACGATCACGGCGATCACGGCCATGCCCCGCCCCAGCCCGACGACAAGGTGCACAGCTACTACCAGATCCTGGGCCAGGCGCTGAAGGAGTTGCTGATCGAAAAGGGCATCGTCACCGCCGACGAGGTGCGCGAAGCCATCGAAAAGCGCGATTCCATCACCCCCGCCCGCGGGGCGCGCATTGTCGCCCGGGCCTGGACCGATCCCATCTACAAGGCGCTACTGATGCGCGACGCCAACCAGGCCGCCGCCGACATGGGCGCCCCCACCCCAAACACCCATCTGGTGGCGGTTGAAAACACCGACGCCGTGCACAACGTCATCGTCTGCACGCTCTGCAGTTGCTATCCGCGCGAACTCCTGGGCCTGCCGCCGAGCTGGTACAAGAGCCGGCAGTACCGCGCCCGCATCGTGCGCGAGCCCCGCGCCGTGTTGCGGGAGTTCGGCACCGACCTGTCGGATGAGGTGGAGATACGGGTCCACGATTCCACCGCCGACATCCGCTACCTTGTGGTGCCGCTGCAGCCAAAGGGCACCGAAGCCATGAGCGCCGATGAGCTTGAATCGCTAATCACCCGGGATTCCATGATCGGCGTCGCCGAGGTGAAAGCCCCAACCTGATGGCGGGTCCCACGCCCGTGCGGGGCGCGGCACCGTTTCCCGTCTGGGGCTCGGCGCGCGAGACCTTCGCCTTGGTCTGGCGCCACCGCTTCTGGCTGCTGATGCGCGCGCTGCCGTCCACCATCCTGGTGGGCGTCACCTTCATCGTCACCTTTCCCCGGATTGGCGTCTATGCGCTCTGGGAGATAGCCCTCTTTCTCATCAGCGCATTGGGGATCGCCAATATGATGGTGTCCTGCCACCGGCTGATCGTGCTGGGCGATCCGTGTCGCCGGTTCTCTGATTTCCTGCCCCGCATCAACGATCTCACCTATTTCGGCGTATGGCTTCTGCTGACCATCGCCAAATGGATCCTGGATGCGATTGGCGCATTTTTGGGGTCACTGGTCGAATTGGCCGGGCATGTCTTCAGCCTCGGCGTGAACATCCTGTTCCTGATTGCCCTCGTCCGCCTGATCGCGCTGTTCCCGCTGACCGCGATCCAGGGCAAGACCCCTTTCCACACCGCGTGGAAGCTGAGCACCGGGCATGTGGAACGGCTCATCGGATTCTGTGTCATCGTCGGGACGGTATTGGGTCTCGCAACCGCGGCGGCGGGTGCGGCAATCTTCTATTCCCAGAAATGGCTGGCCGAGAACCTGGCGCAGGAAGTCATGCCGAAAATCGCGGCGGATCTGGCCGCGACCCTGCCCTTCTTCTTGGGCGCGCTGTTCCTGATGATCGTGCTGGAAAGCGTGGCCGTGGCCCAGTCGCTCGCCTATCGCCGCCTCTCAGGCCAGGAGCCGGAGATCTAGGGGATTCTGCGCCAACGTGTCCCTTCATGGCCGAAGTCGAAGACGTCGGGGTGGAGGAACTCGGCAACGATCTCCGCACTTTCGACCAGCCGGGGCCCGGGCCGGTTGAAGAACGCGTTGCCGTCGGCGATCGCGACCCGCCCGGAGCGCACCGCCTTGAGATCCGCCCAGCCGGGAAGCGCCTCGAGGGTGTGCATCTCACCGGCGACACGTTCAAGCTCGAAGCCGCAGGGCGCGATTAGGATGGCTTCCGGATCGGCGGCGGCAACGTCTTTCCAGTCCACCCAGGGCGACGGCTTTCCCCTTTCGGCGAACAGCGATTCGCCTCCCGCCAGATCGATCAACTCGGGCATCCAGTTGCCGCCCGCCATCGGCGGGTCCATCCATTCGACAAACATCAGCCGCGGCTTCCACCCCGCTTCGACCGACCGGCCGGCGATGGTCTCGAGCCGCTCGCGCATTTGCGCGGCCAGCACGGCGGCTTGGGCCTCGCGCCCCAGCGCGGTGCCCAGGCGGGTGAGATCGTCATAGACGCCGGCGAGGGTCTCGGCCTTGAGGCTGACGAGCCGCGGCTCGTTGACCGAGCCGTTCCAGCGTCCGAGCGCGGCGACGACATCGTCCTCCGACACCGCGCAGACCTCGCACTGGGCCTGGGTGACCACCACATCGGGGGCCAGCGCCTCAAGCCCCGCTGCATCCACCCGGTAGACCGAAAGCGCATCGGCCAGCGCAGCTTCCATGCCGGCGTGGATTTCAGCGCTGCTGCCCGTTGCATCGAGCCTGGCTTCGGTCAACACGGGCAGCGCCGCAACCTCGGGCGGGAAATCGCATTCATGGGACCGCCCGACCAGTTCACCGGCGGCGCCGAGGGCGGCCACCAGTTCCGTCGCCGAAGGAAGCAGGGATACGATGCGCTGGGTCATAGGGCAGTCTACGGTGCCCCCGGCGCGGGATGCAACGGCGCCCGGCATCCGCTATCCTCAGGCCGAAGCCCGGCCTGCATTAGGCTCACCGGGGGGAGGACGCCATGGGGCAAATCGAAAGAGCCTTGCGCGAGCGGCTGGAAATGGCCGGCTGTTACCCCGTGGGCCGGGATGAGGCCGGGCGGG
>JAOTVC010000302.1 GCA_029863585.1 Alphaproteobacteria bacterium
TGCCCTCGGTAAGGCCGACCTCCGCCTCCAGCTCGTGCGGCGTGCGCACCTCCATATGCAGGATCAGGTCCTTCAGGTCGGGGCTGTATTCCGACAGCATGTCGATCACCGTCTTGCCGAAGGCGTCGCGCTTCTCCGGAGTCCAGGGGCCGTCGGCCAGCTTCGGCGGCACGTACTGCACGAAGATCGACATGTAATGCTTGCCCGGCGGCGCCATGGTCGGGTCCATCTGGCTGGGAATCATCAGGTCGACATAGGGCCGGCGCGACCACATGCCGTTCTTCCAGTCGTCGTAGGCGCGCTCGAAATCCGCGATCGTGTCGGTGACGTGCAGGTCGCCCTGGAGGGCGGGGCAGTCCGCCGGCACGCCGCGGAAGGTCGGCATGCCGTCGAGCGCGATGTTCAGCTTGCCGGACGATCCCCGGATCTTGAAGTTCCGCGCCGCCTTGAGGAAGTCCTCCGGCAGGTCCTTGGGGTCCATCGAAGTCACGAAGGTGCGCTTGAAGTCCATGTTGGAAACCACCGCGCGGGCGTGGATTTCCTCGCCGCCTTCCAGCGCCACACCGATCGCCTTGCCCTTGTTGACGATGACCTGGGCGACCGGCGCGTCGGCGCGGATCGCGCCGCCCGCCGCCTGCACCGCCTCGGCCAGCGAGCGGCTGATCGCCCCCATGCCGCCGCGCGCGAAGCCCCAGGCGCCGATGGTACCGTCGACCTCGCCCATATAGTGATGCAGCAGCACGTAGGCCGAGCCCGGCGAGCGGGGGCCGAGGCCGGTGCCGATGATCGAGCTGCCGGCGAAATGCGCCTTGACCAGTTCGGTCTCGAAATACTGGTCCAGGAAATCGGCGATGCTCATCGTCCAGAAGCGGATGGTGTCGTACATCCCCGCCTCGCCGAGATCGCGGAACGCGCGGCCCATCTCGAGCAGGCCGCGCAGATCGCGCGGGCGCAGCGATGCCGGATCCGGCGGCGTCTTCATCAGCATCGGCCGGATAAAGCGGCACTGGCGCATGACCTCGGCCGAATAGCGGTCGTATGATTCCGCATCGCGCGGCGAGTGGCGGGCGATCTCCCGCCGGTTCATGTCGTGGTCCTTGTAGCTGGCGATGTAGCCGCCGTCGCGGGTCATCGTCAGCCCGCCATTGTACGGCGTGATCTGCAGGCCGTATTTCGGCAGCTCCAGGTCGCGCATGATCTCCGGGCGCATCAGGCTGCTGACGTAGGAGCAGTTTGAGTAGGTGAAACCGGGGTGGAGTTCGCGGCTGACCGTGGCGCCGCCGATATAGGGATTGCGCTCGACGACCAGAACGTCGAGCCCGGCCCGCGCGAGATACGCGGCGGCGGTCAGGCCGTTGTGGCCCGCCCCGATCACGATGACGTCGTGGATCTTCATGCTCCCTGTCTGCCCGGAATGGCGGTGACCCGTAGCGCCGGCACGCCTTCATTCTAGCCCCGCCGCGGCGAGCCCGTCCAGACCGTTGAATGAAAGTTCAATCAATCAGCCGTGCTACGCTGTTGCTATCTTGCGGTTTTTATCGATTACCCCTATCGTCGTTCGGTATGAACAGGGCGAGAGCAAGGACGGGGCCGCGCGGGGATGTAAGGACCTTCCGCCGCGAGCAGTTGATCGACGCGACGATGCGGACGATCGCCCGGCACGGATTCGCGCGCACGACGATGGCGCATGTGGCGAAGGCCGCCGGCCTGTCCCAGGGCATCGTCAATTTCTACTTCAAGACCAAGGAAGCGCTGCTCTACGAAACGCTGGAGCATCTCGCGGACGAGTATGGCTCGCTGCTGCAGAGGGCGCTGGACAAGGCCGGCCCGGATCCGGTGGCGGCGCTCGATGCGATGATCGAAACCGACCTGGGGCCGGACGCCTGCACGCCGACGAAATCGGCCGTGTGGCTGGCCTTCTGGGCCGAATCCCGAGGCCGGCCGAAATACCGCCAGCTCTGCCGCGAACTGGCGGAAACCTATCACCGGCAGGTCACCGGCCTCTGCGGCCGGCTTGCCAAGCGCGGCGGCACCGAAGGCCTCGACGTCGAGACCATTGCGCGCAGTTTCAATGCGTTGGTCGACGGGTTGTGGGTCGATCTTGCGACCGACCCGCAGTCGTTCGACAGGGAGCGGGCCAAGCACGCGTGCCGGGCCTACTTCGCCGGGTTCTTTCCGGCCGAGTTCGGGCCGCTCCTGGCAAGAGCGCGCGACGGGCATAGACGTGCAGGTTAGATAGCGGCAAACTGGATACCAACCCGACGTCAAGGGACGGAGAAACCACCTGGAAAGGGAGACTGAAAATGGACAGAGAAGTGCTTATCGACGGCCTCAGGGCCAAAGGACTGAAGCGGCGCAACGTGCTCAAGGGCCTGGCGGCGCTGGGCATCGGCGTCACCGCGATCCCGTTCGTGCCGGGCCGCGCGCGGGCCGCCGGGCAGGCGGGGTATTTCACCTGGGAAGGCTACGAAATTCCCGAACTGCACGGCGATTACATCAAGAAACACGGCGCCAGCCCCGACGTCTCGATCTTCGCCGACGAGGGCGAGGCGTTTCAGAAGATGCGGGCCGGGTTCACCCCGGACGTCATGCACCCCTGCTCGTACAACACGAAGCTGTGGCGCGAGGCCGGACTGATCCAGCCCATCGACACCTCGCGCCTGGCCAATTGGGGCGACGTCATCTCCTCGCTCAAGAACATCGAGGGGACCCAGTATGAGGGCAAACAGTGGTTCGTTCCGTTCGACTGGGGCAACACCTCCGTCCTCTACCGGACCGACCTTGTGGACATCAAGGAAGAGTCCTGGGGCCTGCTGTGGGACGAGCGCTACAAGGGCCGCCTGTCGACCTTTGCCGGGGCCAATGAAACGGTGCCCTATGCCGCGGTCTATGCCGGCGTCGACCCCTGGAACATGAGCGATGCCGACCTCGCCAAGGTCAAGGCGCTGCTGGTCAAGCAGCGGCCGCTGATCCGTTTCTATGCCGATGACGAGACGTCGATCGAACAGGCGATGGCATCGGGCGAGATCGTCGCGGGAACGACCTGGAACAGTTCGGCGGCGACGCTGAAGAGCGAAGGCGTTCCGGTCAAGTTCATGAACCCCAAGGAAGGCATCATG
>JAOTVC010000105.1 GCA_029863585.1 Alphaproteobacteria bacterium
GGGAGGCCGGCAACACGCCGGTCGCCAACGAACCGTTCCGATAGGCCGTTCTGAAAGCTGTCTGATTTTGGAAGCACGCAATCGGTTTCTATGCCTAAGATGCCGGCAATATAACAGGGCTCAAAAACGGGGATGGGAGCGAGTCACAGTGAAGCGTGTTTTTCCGTTGTTGGCCGCATGCTTGTTCCTGTGCGTCGATACGGGCGGACCGAAGGCCCAGCAACCTGAGGCATCGCCGGATTCACCGGCGCGCCACGGCATCTCCAATTACGGTGATCTGAAATATCCCGCGGGGTTCACCCATTTCGCCTATGTCGATCCCTCCGCCCCCAAGGGAGGCCGCATCAAGCTCGCCGCCACCGGCACCTTCGACAAAATCAACCCCTTCAACCTGAAAGGCATTGCCGCCACCGGTGCCGTGCTGTTGTTCGACACCCTGATGGAGGCGGCCGCCGACGAACCGCTATCGCTTTACGGGCTGGTGGCCGAGAGCATCGAGGTGCCCGACGACCGCGCCTGGGCAAGATTCAAGCTGCGGCGACAAGCGCGCTTCCATGACGGCAGCCCGATCACGGCCGAGGACGTGGTTCATACGTTTCAGCTGTTGAAGACTAAAGGCCACCCGCGCTATCGGCTCTATCTCAAGAATGTCGCGACAGCGGTCGCGGAGGCTCCCGACCGGGTCCGCTTCGAATTCACCAGTGGCGGCAACCGGGAACTACCGCTTCTGGTGGCGCAACTGCCGATCATGTCCAAGGCCGACTGGGCCGACAAGGACTTTGCCAAGACCAGCCTCACGGCGCCGCTGGGCAGCGGTCCCTATCGCGTCGCCGGTCTCAAGCCCGGGCGCGCCATTACCTACCAGAGGGTCGCCGATTACTGGGCCGCCGACCTGCCGGTCAAGCGCGGGCGCCATAATTTCGATGTCATCCAGTACGACTATTACCGTGACCGCACGGTTGCGCTGGAAGCCTTCAAGGCCGGCGAATACGACCTGCGTCAGGAATATGTATCGAAATTCTGGGCCACCGCCTACAACACGCCCGCGGTCGCAGCCAAGATGATCCTTAAGAAACGGTTCATTCACCGCCGTCCGGCGGGCATGCAGGCCTTCGTCTACAACACCCGCCGGAAAATCTTTTCCGATCCCCGGGTGCGCCGGGCGCTGGCCTACGCATTCGATTTTCAATGGACCAACGTGGCGCTGTTCTACAAGCTCTACCGCCGCACAAGGAGCTATTTCACCAACTCCGACTTCGCCGCCGAAGGACCGATCACCGAGGGGGAAAAGGCCATCCTCGCCCGCTTCCGCGGTCAGGTCCCGGAGGAGGTTTTCACGACCCCTTACCGGCCGCCCGCCACTACGGCCGCGTCGGGCATCCGGCCCAATCTGTTGAAGGCCCAGGCGTTGCTGCAAGAGGCAGGCTGGGTGATGCGCGACGAACGGCTTGTCAATGAGAAGACCGGCGCGCCCTTCCGTTTCGAAATTCTGCTCAACAACCCGTCCTTCGAGCGCATCGTCGGCCCCTTCGTCCGTAACCTGTCACGGCTCGGCATCTCGGTCAGGGTGCGGGTGGTGGACACCTCGCAGTACCAGAACCGGCGCAAGAACTTCAGTTACGACATGACCCTGGTGATCTGGCGCCAGTCGCTTTCGCCGGGCAACGAACAGCGCAACCTGTGGACCTCGGCCAGCGCCGACGTCCCCGGCAGCTCCAATTTCGCGGGCATCAAGAATCCCGTGGTCGACGCCCTGGTCGAAGAGATCATCAAGGCCCCCAGCCGACAGGCCCTGATCGATACCGTTAGGGCGCTGGATCGCGTGCTGCTGTGGGGCCATTACGTGATTCCCAACTGGCACTCCCGCGCCGACCGGGTTGCCCTGTGGGATCGCTTCGGCTGGCCCGCGGAAACGCCCGATCTGGGCTATCAGTTGGACACATGGTGGGAGGTTCCGGCCAAGGCGACCCGGGCCGACGCGTATCGGGGGATCGCGGCCGATGGCGACGGGCCCAAGCCGTTTCCCTTGCGATCGATCCTGATCCTCATGGCAATGGTCGGAGCGGTGGCCGCCTGGGGCTGGATGTTCCGCAGGAGATGGAAGGGTTAAGGCTCGATGCTGGCCTACATCATCCGACGTTTGTTGCTGATCATCCCGACGCTGTTCGGGATCATGGTGCTCAATTTCGTCATCGTCCAGTTCGCTCCGGGCGGGCCGGTGGAGCAGTTGGTCGCCGAACTCACCGGCACCGCGGTCGACGCAACCGCGCGCATCGGCGGCGCCGAGGGCGAGGCCGGGCTGCCTACGGGCGGTGGTTTCGGCGGCGACGGCGCCTATCGCGGGGCGGAGGGCCTGGATCCGGAATTCGTCAAGGAGCTGGAAAGGCTCTACGGCTTCGACAAGCCGCCGCTCGAGCGTTTCGTCACCATGATCGCCAACTATCTGGTGTTCGATTTCGGCGACAGTTTCTACCGCGACCGGTCGGTGATCGACTTGGTGATCGAGAAGCTGCCGGTCTCGATCTCGCTCGGCCTGTGGTCGACGCTCCTGATCTACATGATCTCCATCCCCTTGGGCATCGCCAAGGCGGTGAACGACGGCGAGCGCTTCGATATCTGGAGCAGCGCGGTGGTGATCGTCGGCCATGCCATCCCGGGTTTTCTGTTCGCCATCCTTCTGGTGGTGGTGTTCGCGGGCGGCAGCTACCTGGACTGGTTCCCCTTGCGGGGGCTGGTGTCCGAAAACTGGGCGCAGATGAGCTGGCCCGACCGCATCGTCGATTACTTCTGGCACATGGCCCTGCCGACCCTCGCCCTGACGATCGGCGGGTTCGCGGCGCTCACCATGCTGACCAAGAACTCCTTTTTGGAAGAGATCCACAAGCAATACGTGGTCACGGCGCGGGCCAAGGGGCTGGGGCAGACCCGGGTGCTCTACCGCCATGTCTTCCGCAACGGCATGCTGATCGTCATCGCCGGCTTTCCCGACGCCCTGATCGACATCCTATTCGCCGGCGCGCTCCTGACCGAGGTGATCTTCTCGTTGGACGGGCTTGGCCTGCTCGGCTTCGAATCGGTGGTCAACCGGGATTACCCGGTGGTCTTCGGCACGCTGTTCTTTTTCACCCTGATCGGACTGGTGGTGAACATCCTGCGCGACGTCACCTACGTCCTGGTCGATCCCCGCATCGACTTCGAGGGCCGGGGGAACTAGGCGATGGCGCAGGATCGGCTCTTCGGGCGGACGCTGACGCCCATGACCCAACGACGGCTTGCCAATTTCCGCGCCAACAAGCGGGGCTACTGGTCGCTTTGGATCTTCCTCGGCCTGTTCGCCTTCTCCCTGTTCGCCGAGTTGATCGCCAACGACAGGCCCCTGGTCGTGAAATACGACGGCGCCTTCTATTTTCCCGTGGTGCAGAGCTATCCCGAGACCGCCTTCGGTGGCGTGCTCCGCACCGAGCCCGATTACGCCGATCCCGCCGTCAAGCGCCTGATCGCGGCCAAGGGCTGGGCCGTCTATCCGCCGATCCCTTACGGGCTGAGGACCGTCGATTTCTGGTCGCGGGAGGCGCTGCCGTCGCCGCCTTCGGCGCGGCACTGGCTCGGCACCGACGATCAGGGGCGCGACGTCCTGGCGCGCCTGATTTACGGCTTCCGCATTTCCGTGCTGTTCGGCCTCGCCCTGACGCTCATCAGTTCGGTCGTGGGCATCGCCGCCGGCGCCCTGCAGGGCTATTTCGGCGGGTTGTTCGACCTTGTCTTCCAGCGGATCATCGAGGTCTGGCAAGGCATCCCGCGCCTCTATGTGCTGATCATATTCGCGAGCTTCGTCGAGCCGAGTTTCTGGTGGCTCCTGATCATCCTGCTGTTCTTCCACTGGATGTCCCTGGTCAGCGTCGTGCGGGCCGAATTCCTGCGCGCGCGCAACCTGGACTACGCCCGTGCGGCGCTGGCGCTCGGCGCATCGGACGTCGGCATCATGTACAAGCACCTGCTGCCTAACGCCATGGTGGCCGCACTGACTTTCCTGCCCTTCGTACTCAACAGCGCGATCACGGCGCTGACCTCCCTGGATTTTCTCGGCTTCGGCCTGCCGCCGGGATCGGCGTCGCTGGGCGAGGTGCTGGCCCAGGGCAAGGCTAACCTGCAGGCGCCGTGGCTCGGCATCTCCGGGTTCATGGTGCTGGCGGTGATGCTGAGCCTGCTGATCTTCATCGGCGAAGCGGTGCGCGATGCCTTCGACCCCAGAAAATCGATGGCTTGAGGGCGCGACGATGACCGAGACACCGCTCCTGCAAATCGAGAACCTCGCCGTCGGCTTCCGGGGCTCCACCGGGGACCGCGTGGTGGTCAAGGGCGTAAGCTTCGAGATCGCCCCGGGCGAGACCCTCGCCCTGGTGGGCGAATCGGGCTCGGGCAAGTCGGTCACCGCGATGTCCGTCATGCAGCTCCTGCAATCTCCCCCCGCCTTCCATCCCTCGGGATCGGTGCGGTTCAAGGGCGAAGAGCTGATCGGCGCGCCGGAGCCGAAGCTGAGATCGATCCGCGGCGGGGAGATCGCCATGATCTTCCAGGAGCCGATGACGTCGCTCAATCCGCTGCACACCATCGAACAACAGGTCAGCGAGAGCCTGATCCTGCACCGGGGCATGAGCCGCGACGCCGCGCGGGAGCGCAGTTTGGAGCTCCTGCAAAAGGTCGGGCTGCGCGACGCCGAATCCCGCTTGGGCGCCTATCCCCACCAGCTTTCCGGCGGACAGCGCCAGCGGGTGATGATCGCGATGGCACTGGCCAACGAACCCAGCCTGCTGATCGCCGACGAGCCGACCACGGCGCTCGACGTCACCATTCAGGCTCAGATCCTCGCGCTCTTGAAAAACCTGCAGTCGGAGATGGGCATGGCGCTGTTGCTGATCACCCATGACCTCGGCGTCGTACGCAAGATGGCGCAGCGACTTTGCGTCATGAAGGACGGGGAGATCGTCGAGACCGGCGAAACCGAAGCCGTATTTACCGCGCCGGGCCATCCCTATACCAAGATGCTGATCGACTCCGAGCCGCGGGGGCGCAAGGCGCCGGCCGAGACCGAGGCCCCCGTCGTGCTGGAGGCCTCCGACGTCAAGGTCTGGTTCCCCATCAAGGCCGGCGTCTTCCGCCATACCGTGGGCCATGTGCGGGCGGTGGACGGAATCTCGGTCTCCGTGCGCGAGGGCGAGACCCTCGGCATCGTCGGGGAATCGGGCTCCGGCAAGACCACCCTCGGCATGGCGCTCCTGCGCCTGCAATCGTCCACCGGGGCGATCCGATTCCTCGATCAAGAAATTTCCGGCCTCAAGCGTAAAGCGATGCGCTCGCTCAGACGCGAGATCCAGATCGTCTTCCAGGACCCCTTTTCCTCCCTCAGCCCCCGCATGTCGGTCGGACAGATCATCGAGGAAGGGCTTCTGATCCACGGCTATGGGGACGGTGCCACGGACCGCACGCAGATGGTCGAATCGGTGTTGACCGAGGTGGGTCTCGATCCCGAGTCCCGCCACCGCTATCCCCATGAGTTCTCCGGCGGACAGCGCCAGCGCATCTCGATAGCCCGGGCGCTCGTGTTGAAACCCCGCCTGATCGTGTTGGACGAACCCACCTCGGCGCTCGACATGACCGTCCAGGCACAGATCGTCGAACTGTTGCGCAGCTTGCAACGCACCCATGGTCTCGCCTACATCTTCATCAGCCACGATCTCAAGGTGGTAAGGGCGCTGGCCGACGATGTCCTGGTCATGCGCAACGGCCAGGTGATGGAATTCGGCCCCTGCGACCGCGTGTTCGACCGGCCCGAGACCGATTACACCCGCGCCTTGATGACCGCGGCCTTCGATCTGGAAGTGGCGGGAACCGATGCGGTCAGCCAGTAAACGTTTGTGCAACAATGAGTTAAAGAAAAACCGCCGTTTCCCGGGCAGGGCCGGGAACGCAGAATCCTATTCCTGGCGGAGGAAGTTGGTAATACTTTGTCCTCAGAATTCCGGCCTTGGCTGCGGGCCCAGGATAGGTCATAGGATCATGCGTTCCATCGGCGCCGTTTTTGCAATTCTGCTTGCCGCCCAGCCCGCGTTCGCCCAGACCGAAACGCCCCCGCGCCGGCCGCTCGAGCGTGTCGTCGTCGGCTACCTGGAGCGCATCCGCTTGTTTCCCGGCAACCTTCTGGTCTACGCCAAGATCGACACCGGGGCCCGCACGTCCTCGCTGAACGCGCGGGACATCAAATATGTGGAACGGGATGGCCAGACCTTCGTGCGCTTCTCCGTCACCAACCGCGACAACCAAACCCATACCTTCGAACGCCCCGTCATCCGCCGGGCCCGGATCAGGGATTTGGGACGCCCCTCCCAGATCAGGCCGGTGATCATGCTCGGACTGTGTATCGGCAATATCTACCGCTTCACCCAGGTGAACCTGTCGAACCGGGCCGGCTTCAATTTCCAGCTATTGGTGGGCCGGCGCTTCATGGCCCAAAGAATCCTGGTCGATCCGGTGCTTCAATACACCGCCGAGCCCACCTGCCCACCACCGAACCATGCCGGTCTGGAGAGTGGGCACCCGCCCGATACGGGGAGCACACCGGTGCAGGAGACCGCCAAGTAGCCGGGCCTCAGCGGCCTTGCTCTTGTTCGCGCTTGGCCATGAACTCTTGGATGAATGTCGGAATGTCGTTCTTGGAAAAGCGGTCCTGCTCTGCCGGGCTGTGGAGGAAGGCGATGATGTCGCCGAGTTCCTCCGCGGTCAGGTCGATCTGTTCGGAGAACAGGCGCCGCTGCAGGGCCAGCATCGGCGTCCCGCCGCGCCACATGCGGGTGATGAATCCCAACATGTCGACGGTCGCCGGACGGATTTCGATATCGAGCGCCACAGCATTCTTGCCGCCGATGCCGTTGACCGAATGACAGACGACGCAGGCCCGGGTCGCGAAATAGACCCGCCCCTTGGCCGGATTCATCGATGGCAACACAAGGTCGGGCAAGCCTTTCAAGGGGAACCGGTAGCCTTCGTTCGCCTCCGACGCCATGGGCGCCGTGGCGCCGGCCGTCGGTTGATCCTGGGCTACGGCGGCAGCCATCCCACCGCAAGCGGCCAAAACCGCCACTGAAAGCCGGATCAGCGTGTCGCGGAATGCGTTTTTCATCGGGGTCCTCGCTTTCCGATCATGATCGATAAAAGTAGGCCATCGTGGGTCGATGGGCCAGGACATTGGCGGCTCCCTCGACCTAGGATCCCAGCATGGAGGACAGCAACGTCGCGATCCCCAAGAACGAGAAGAATCCCGCAACGTCGGTGACCGTGGTCAGGATGATCGACGACGCCACCGCCGGGTCCTGGCCGATCCGCGCCAGGATGATAGGAATCAAGGCGCCGGCCATGCCCGCCATTACCATGGAGATCACCATGGACGACGAGATTACCAGAACAAGACCAAGGCTGCCGCTCCAGATATAGACACCGAGGGCGCAGGTCACGGCAATACCGATACCGTTCCATAGCCCCGCATTGACCTCCTTGCCGGTCACCAGCCACCATTGGCGGAAGCTGATTTCGCGCAGCGCCAGGCCCCGCATGGTGACGGCGAGCGCCTGCGCCCCGGTATTGCCCGACTGTCCGGCCACCACCGGCAAGAGAACCGCCAGCGCGGTGTATTTCGCGATCGTGCTTTCGAAGAGGCCAACCACGGAAGCCGCGAGGAAGGCCGTCAGCAGATTGATCTGCAGCCAGGGCAGACGCTTGCGCACCGCGAACCAGCTGCTCGACAAGGCGCGTTCGTCCTTGCTGGCACCCACCATCGACTGCATGTCGGCACTGACCACTTCGCGCAATGCGCCGACCAGGGTGTCGTGGCGGATCATGCCGAGGATATGGCCGTCAAGATCGACCACGGGAATCTCCTGCAGATCGAATTCCTGGAAACGCTGGACCACGACGTCTCGCGGATCCATCGGCCCGACCACCGCCTGGACCGGGGTTTTGAGCTGGGAGATCGGCAGGTCCCGAGGATGGAAGGGCAGGTCCCTTACATCGACCAGACCGTCGAGTCTGCCCTCGGCATCGACCAGCTTGATGAAATGGGCACCGATCCCCTTTCGCTCTGCCAGCAGGTCCAGGGCGTGGCCGGCGGAGATGTTGCCGTGCAGCGCCACCACGCGGGTGTCCATGAACCGGCCCGCCGAATCGGCGGGATAGGACAGGAGCTCCTTCAGTTCATGGGCGATGTCTTCCGAGAGGCGGGCAAGCTCCGGCTCCCGCTCCTCTTCGTCTATCCCGCCCAGCAACCGGACAGCCTGGCTGGCGGGCAGGGATTCGAGGATGCCCGTCCTCAGCGCTTCTGTCATGTTGCGGAACAGGATGGCCGCAAAGCCCGGGGCCAGGAACTTCCAGAATCCCACCAGTACGGAAATGGGAAGGCCGCCGAGGCTCCGCGCCGCCGCGATCGGCGACATGGTTTCCAGGTCAGCCGCGGCCTCTCTCGGGAAATCCTCCACGTATCGCTCGACCAGGGCGTCGACGACCGGTTCCGCCGCCGCGTTCATGATGTCTCGCTTCCCTCGGCGGCATCATTCGGCGCCGGGACAATCGGACGTCCCATGGACGCGGTGAGGATGTCGGACATGCCAAGGAACCAGGCGTCCGCCAGGCCGAGGGCGGAGGACCCGCCGGCTTCGAACGGCAGTTGATCGACAAGATCGTCGACCGCGTGACGCAGCGTTGCGTATCGGATGACGCCGAGGAACTGGCCCGCGGTCTCCGCCACGGGAAGGATATCGGTCTTGCGCCAAGCGTCCTCGGTGACGGCGACCTCAATCGGCGTCCGCGCCCTCAGCACATCGGGCACGGGCTTCATCAATTCCGACGCCGGCATCTCCGGCCGGGCACCGACCAGCGTGGCCGCGTTGACGGCACCGCGGACCGTCTGCGCCGCATCGACGATATAGGCCAACGGGACATCGCCTTGGTAAACGGAAAACCGTTTCTTGACGCTCTCCACCGTGTCACCGACCCGCGCGGCGACAACATCGCTTTCAATCCAGGCGCCGACGACCCCCTTGACCTGACGCAAGTAGAACTGGATTTGCGAGCGGCGAACCGCGCTTTGCCCGTCCAGGGCGGCGTGGCCGAGCCCGGGGGACAAGAGCCTGATCACGTTGGCCGCGCGCTGAACCGACATTTGCGCGATCAGGGCGGTGGCATCCTCGCTAGGCATCTCCCCAAGGTGCGCGGCCGCCGCCGGCGGCAGCATGGCATTGAGAAGGCCAGCCGAGACGCCGCTGTCGAGCTCGCGGAGGAAGTCGGTGCCCGCCGCCTTCGGCTGGTGCCCCAGGACTTCCACCGCCTCCTCGGGATGCGAGCGGGAGAACGCCTGGGCCAGCTCCAACCTATCGCTTGCCATCGTCTTCCCTCTCCAAAATCAACGTGGATGCTTCCAGGAATTGCGCCGCCGGGATGATCTGGCGCCCCTCCTTGGTTTCCAGGATGACCGCCACCGATGTCAGTTCCGCGATCGTCCCGACCGTCTCTCCGAAGCGGATGCGTGCGCCGTTATGGAAGTCCGGGCCAAGGTGGCGCGCTCCGATCAGGTTGCTGACGTAGGTGCGAGCGCCCAAGCCGAAGGCAATGGCAAGGCCGCCCAGGATGCTGGCCAGGACGATTGCCAGAACCATGATGACCGCGGCGAGATCGATGCCGATCTGGTCAAGGCCGACGATGACCAGAATCAGAAGCGTCGCGATCTGGGCCCCCCGTGCGATCGACCGGGTCTGCGCCGCGGGCAGCCCCTTGCAGGCTGCAACTGCACTGTCGCGGGCGATGCCCGACAGCACCGCGCCGGCAAAGATGATGAGGATGCCAGACACGACCTGGGGCAGATGGTTGACGATCTGATCGAGCCATCCTGCGAACATCCGCAAGCCCAGGTTATTGGCAGCGATGGCGATAAACAGCAGAAGAACGGTCCAAAAAACCAGCGCGCCGAGCACACGGAGGGTGGTTTCGGTGGGGCCCTGAAGTGCGATCCCCACACGATGGGTCACCGTCCCGGCCGCATGGGACAGGGTGTGGACGATTCGCACGGTGACGGACCGCAACAGGCGCGCCACGAAATAACCGACGACAACCAGGAAGATCGCCAGGACGATCTGAGGCAGAAGCGCCAACAACGCCTCCCAAATTCTCGTCAACTGCTGCACCAGAGGGAATATCTGATCGTTCATTTCGCGATTCTTTCCTCGGTTCCGCGGACTGAGCCTACGCTTCCTATGAAATCAGCCTCGGAATACCACTTTTGCTGGACCTTCCGGTTTGGTTTTTGGTGCCTAGTTTGGAATAGCGGCCGCCGGCGTCTCGCCGACGGCCCATTCGACGACCGTGCGACAGCGTCGCGGGGCCCGATCGACCGCCACAGGATGAACCGGCCCGGCAACGGCGCGTATCCGGCGAGCGGGCCCTCGCACCAAAGGGGCAGTGGGCTTTCTGTGCATCAGATGCAAGACTTCCAAAGGGCGCTCCCTGGTCACAAACCCCGTGGGTTCGTGAAATTTCCAGAGGAACTCTATGATACACGGAAAGGTCCGCCTTTTCAGGGAATAAGGCCTGGCTCGGTGGGTTTACGCGACGCGCCGAAACACGCCCAACGGCACCTCCGGCGTGAAGCCTCGGTTTAAGTTTTCCCGACATCTTCGGTCTGGCGGCTGGTCCAATCGGCTCGGATTGGGCCTGGTCCACAAGGGCGCCGCAAAGCGATGCGGCGCGATGAACGGATCGGACATTTGTGCAGCAACGGCAGGGCTGATTACCGCAGGGGACGCGCAACCCACCGACCGGGAACTCCAGGGCACCACTGCGATCGCCCGGGCCGCCCGCCCGGCGCCTGAACGCCCGCTCCCCTTGCGCAAACGACCGCCGGCGGGCCAATATGAAACCATGACAAAGCAAGAAAATCACAACGATGGGGGAACTCCCGGGCGCAAGGTCAAGGCCAGGATGTTCCTGGTCACCATGCTTCTGCTGTTCGCGGGCACCCTCGGCATCCTGATCTACGCGGTTCTCCGCTCCGTCCCCGCGCCGTCTTGATCGCGGCCCCCAACGGCGCGCTAACCTCCCGCAGGCTTATCCTGTAAGATGGCCGAAAAGTGCGCTGGTGGGCGAAGGGCCCATCGGCAAGGGGAGGGAAGTCGATGGCAACGACACAAAGGCCCGATCCCGTGACGGCACCCTGGGTGTGGTCATCGCGCGAGATTTTGGACCGGGACGACTGGATCGTCGAACTCGACGAAACGGCCCGGAGAGACCTGGACGCGGCGCTCGGCGCCGTCAAACGGGGCGGGCTTGCGCTGGAGCGGCTCACGGCCGCGGATTTCCCGCTGCCGTCCATGGCCGAATCCCTGGCGCGCACAAAACGGCTGCTCGGCGACGGCCCGGGCCTTGCCCTGATCCGCGGGTTCCCGGTGGACCGTTATGACCGCGATGAAATGGCCCTGATCCTTTGGGGCGTTGGCTGCCATCTCGGCATCGGCATGCCCCAGAGCTATCGCGGCGACATGATCGGCGATGTGATGGACATGTCCCACACCGGCGACACCCGGCGCAGCTACCGGTCGCCGCGCGCGCTCGATCTCCACTGCGATCCCGTCGACGTGGTCGGCCTCCTGTGCCTGCGCCGCGCCAGGGAGGGCGGCGCCAGTCTGCTGACCAGCAGCCTTGCGGTCCACAACGCGATTCTGGCCGCGCGGCCCGATCTCCTGCCCGCGCTCTATCGCGGCTATCACTACCGCCATTCCGAGGCAGCCTCACTCGGCGAGCCGGCGACCACACTCCACCGCATTCCCGTCTTCGGAGTATGCGGTGGGCGGGTAGTGTGCAATTTCAACGCTTCCCCCATCGGCCGCTCTCTTGCGGAAGACGGGCGCAAAGAGGACGCGGCGGCCCTCGAGGCGTTCGAGGTCTTCAAGGCGACAACACGGCGCCAGGACCTGATGGTTCGAACGATGCTGGAACCGGGAGACCTGCAACTTCTCAACAACCGCGCGGTGCTGCATGGACGCACCCTGTTCGGGGATCACGACGACATCACCCGCAAACGGCTGATGCTGCGGCTCTGGCTCAGGATCCCCGACTGGCCGGCATTGCCCGACACCATGATGTTGCACAAGGATGGACGGGCGCGGGCGCGCGTCGGCGCCGCGGACTAGCACACGGCACCAAGCCGAAACAGGGAGGAGAGACGATGACGATCAAGACCGTCGGTTTTGTCGGGCTGGGCATGATGGGCAGCCGCATGGCGCCGCGCATTTCGGGCGCCGGCTGGCCGGTCCACGTGTATGACGTCAACCCCGAGGCCTCCGGAGCCGTCGCCCGGGCCCATAACGGGATTGTCGTCGAGGAGTCCGCCAAGGCCGTGGCCGAAGCCGCCGATGCGGTCATTACCATGCTGCCCGCCGGTCCCGATGTTCAGGCCGCGGCGCTGGGGCCGGACGGCCTGGCGCAAGGGTTCGGTGAAGGCGACATCCTGATCGACATGAGCTCGTCCCAGCCGTGGATGACGCTGGAGCTTGCCGAGGAACTCAAGGCGCGAGGCATCGGCATGATCGAGGCGCCGGTCTCCGGCGGCATCGAGGGCGCCGAGGCCGGGACGCTGACCCTGATGATCGGCGGCGACGACGAACTGGTGGAACGCTGCATGCCGATCCTGGAACCGATGGCAGGCCACGTCTTTCGGACCGGAAAAAGCGGCTCCGGCCACGCGTTGAAGACGCTCAACAACATGCTGAGCGCGCTCAACACCATGGCTGCGGCCGAAATCCTCTTGATCGGCACGCGCTTCGGCCTCGATCCCGAGGTGATGGTGGACGTCATCAACCAGTCCACCGGCATGAATTCGGCCATGCAGCGCAACATGAAGCAGCAGGTGATCAGCCGGAATTTCAGCGGCGGCTTCGCCTGGGACCTCAAGTTCAAGGATTTCGGCATCGCCGTGGATCTCGCCAAACGCACGGAGACACCTGTGCCGCTCTCGGCCCTGGCATTTCAGCTCAATCAGGCGGCGACCACATGGATGGGCGACACGGCGGGCAAGCGCAGCATCGAAATCGTGCGCTGGATGGAGCACATGGCCGGAACCGAAATCCGCAAACCCGACTGATCCCGGGTCTTGATTGTCGCGTGGGTTAGGCGCAACGTTCGCTCATGGACGGGCCGGCGGACAGTTTCGAGCTTGCGGGCACCCTCGCCGAGCTGCGCGACAAGGGCCATCTTCTCCTGCGCGGCAAGCACCGGCCCATCCTGGTGGTGGAGGATGGGGGAAGCGTCTTTGCGCTCGACAACCGCTGCCCCCATATGGGCTTCCCGCTCGACAAAGGGACCATCGAAGACGGCATTCTGACCTGCCACTGGCATCACGCGCGCTTCGATGCGGCCAGCGGCTGCACCTTCGACCTGTGGGCCGATGACGTGCCCGCCTGCCAGGTCGAGGTCCGCGGCCAGGAGATCTGGGTCGATCCCAGCTTCGACGAGGGGCCGCCCAGGCCACGGTTCGAACGGCGGCTGGCCGACGGCCTCGCCCACAGCATCGGCCTGGTGATCGCCAAATCGGTTTACGGACTGCTTGGCGCGGGCGTGCCGCCCAACGACATCGTCCGTCAGGCCGCCCTGTTCGGAGTGGCCAATC
>JAOTVC010000303.1 GCA_029863585.1 Alphaproteobacteria bacterium
AAGATCATGATCGGGGGCAAGAAGGCCAAGCGATCGAAGATCGCGACGGGCATGGCCTGCGATCTGACCTATGAGGGACCGGGCAGCGAGGCCAAGGAGATCACCTGCCGCTAATCGGTACGGCAGGGAACGATAACAATCGGGGGAGCGGGACGCGGCCAAGGGCGCCCGCCCCCGCAACCAGGGGGAAACAGGAATGTCGGAACCGGAAACCTGCGACGTGATCGTCATCGGCGGCGGATCGTCCGCTTTCGAGGCGGCGGTGTCGGCGCGCCAGTCGGGAGCGGAAAAGGTGGTCATGCTGGAGAAGGCGCCGGAGGCCGAGTACGGCGGCAATGCGCGGTTTTCCCACACCGGATTTCGGTTCTGCCATTCGGGTCGCGACGAGGTCCGCGAATTCATCCCCCATGTCGAGCAGAAGGTGTTCGACGCCATGGAGATCAAGCCCTACACCAAGGAGGCGTTCCTCGGCGATCTCAACCGGGTGACCGAAGGGCTGATCGACGAGGATCTCGCCGACATGCTGGCCGGCGAATCCAACGCCGCCGCCCATTGGGCACTCGAGACCGGCATAAAATGGGTGCCGGAGAAATGGGCGGAGATCGACGGCCGCTATCACTTCGAACCGGGCCGCAACGTCCAGACCCGGGGCGGCGGCAAGGGGCAGCTCGAGCAATGGCGCGAGATCGCCGCCAAGATGGGGATCGAGATCCGTTTCGAATCCCGGGTCTCGGCGATCTACGGCAACAACCGCCGGATGGAAGGCGTGCGGGTTTCGGCGGAGCAGGGAGAATATGACCTGCTGGCCGATGCGACCATCGCCTGCGCCGGCGGTTTCCAGGCCAATCCCGAGATGCGGGCGCGCTACCTCGGCGATAACGCGGACCTTCTCAAGGTGCGCGGCTCCAAGCACGACACGGGAGAGGTCCTCAACATGATCCTTTCCATGGGCGCGCGGGCCACCGGCCATTGGCAAGGCGCACATCAGACGCCGATCGATGCCGGGGCGCCGAGGTTCGAGACCCCGGTCCTGGAGGGCGGGCAGGGGAACTCCATGAACCGCTACGATTATTGCCACGGCATCACGGTCAATTCGCTCGGTCAGCGATTCTTCGACGAAGGCGAGAGTTTCCATTCCTACACCTACGCCAAGACCGGGCGGGCGGTGCGCGGGCAGCCCGGCAACATCGCCTATCAGATCTACGATCAGAAGGGCATCGCGATGTTTCGTCACGGCCGCGATCAAAAGGCGACCCATGAGGAAGCCGGCACCATCGAGGAGCTCGCGCAGAAGGTCGGCCTGAACCCGGAGATCCTCGGCGCCACGGTCAGGGCGTACAACGCCGCGGTGGCCGACGAGATCCCGTTCGATGCGTCCAAGCTCGACGGCAAGTGCACCCGCGGAATTGCGCCGGTGAAGTCGAACTGGGCCCAGAAGATCGACCAACCGCCGTTCCGCGCCTATCCGGTCTCCGGCGGCATCACCTTCACCTTCGGCGGGCTTGCCATCTCCACCGATTCAGAGGTGCTGAACACGTCGAACCAGCCGATCCGCGGGCTCTTTGCGTCCGGCGACATCATCGGCTTGTTCTATCACAACTACCCGTCCTGCACCGGCCAGACCCGGAACCTGGTGTTCAGCCGCAAGGCCGGGCGCAACGCGGCGGCGGCGGGCAACTGAGCCGCCGCCCCCGGCCTATTGGGTCGCCCCGGCGGCGTGGCGGCCCGCCGTCATGCTGAAGACGGCGTTGCGCGTCTGGCCGGTGCAGGACGGATAGTTATAGAAGAACAGTCCCACCACATCGCCCGAGGCATACAGGCCCTCGATGGGCACGTCCGAGGTGTTGAGCACCCGCGAGCTGGTATCGATGCCGATGCCGCCGAAGGTGAAGGTGATGCCGCAAGTGATGGGGTAGGCGCGGAACGGGCCTTGATCGATCTTGCGCGCCCAGTTCGACTTCGGCGGCGTAATCCCCCGGGTGGCGCGGCCGTCGAGCTTCCTGGGATCGAAGGGGACGCTTTCGTCGACGGCGGCGTTGAACTCTTTGACCGTTTGTTCGAAGACCGCGGGCGGGACGCCGATCTTGCCGGCGAGCTCGGTGATGGTCTCCGCCTCCTCATAGGTCGCCGGATAGTCGCGGCCGTGGCGGAACATGTCGATGCCCTTCTGGTCGTAGACCTGATAGGCGAGGCCGCCCGGTTCCGCCAATACCGCTCGCCCGGTCTTGGCATAGGTATAGGCGATCCGCGATTCGCCCTCGTCATAGAAGCGCTGGCCGAGCGAATTGACGGTGATGCCGTGCAGGTAATCGTAGCGGTTCATGGTGTTGCCGCGCCCGTCCTCGCGCAGCGGCGTCTCGAAATCCGGGGCACCGGCGTCGATCGGCGTGGCATGGGCGCCTTGCCAGTGGCCGGTCGGCTTGGCGCCGAGTTCCAGTAGCATGCGCAGCACTTCTCCGGTGTTGTGGCGGCTGCCGCGGACCTTGACCAGATCGGCATTGGGGCCGAGATAGCGCGCCCGCATCTCCACATTGGCCTGGAAACCGCCCGAGCAGACGATGGTCGCATCGGCGCCGAGATCGTAGTCGCGATCCTCCGCCGACACCCGCACGCCCGTGACCTTGCGGTGATCGCCGTGGATGGCCGCGACGCGCGACAGGAATCGGATCTCGACGCCGAGGGCTTCGGCGATCTTCTTCCACTGGGCCAGCTGGCCGCGGCCGCCGCCCTTGGGTTGAAGGATGATGCCGGGCTCGAAATGGCGCTTGCCGTCGACCAGGACCGACTTGTCCGGCGCCCATTGCATGCCGGTCTCCAGCATCCAATGCAGCGCCGCGTTGGAGTTCTCCACCAGGTGCTGGGCCAGGATCTCGTTGATCCGCCCGCCGGTCACGCGTTTGAGGTCCGCGATGAAGATTTCTTCGGTATAGGGCGGGATGTGGAGGATCTGGAAATCTTCATCCGGGAGATCGGGAACGAAGGCGCGGATTTCTTCCGGCCCCGAGAAGACGAACCGGAAACCGGTATGGGAGAAGCGCGCGTTGCCGCCCGATTGATCCTCGGGGGCCTTTTCCAGCATCACGACTTTGCCCGC
>JAOTVC010000106.1 GCA_029863585.1 Alphaproteobacteria bacterium
TCACCATCGACCACCGGGAGATCGAGGGCGCCACCCATTTCTTCTCCGATCACCTCGATGATCTGACCGAACTGGTGGACGGCTATCTCGATGCCGCCCTCAAGGACGAACCGGTTCTCGAAGCGAGCTGATCCAGATCCCGCGCCCCGGCGGCCCGAACCTCAGGGGTCGCCCGGGCGCCAAAGCCTTCCGCCTGTAACAGGTTCCGCCACACCCGTGGTCTGCGGCAGGCTGAGCGGCAGGCACCTCGCACTGCGAACCGCCAGGAATGCGAAGGCTTCCGCTTCCAGCGCATCGCCGTTCCAACCCAAGTCTTCCACCGGCCGGACCTCCGCCCCCACCGCATCGGCGATGGCGGCCATGAGGCTCCCATTGTGGCGCCCGCCGCCCGAGACGAACCAGGAGCCGGGCGGCCGGGGAAAGTAGGCCAGGCCACGGGCCACGGCGCCGGCACTGAAGGCCGTCAGGGTCGCCGCCCCGTCCGCGGCGTCGAGGACGTCCACCGACGAGACGTCGAACCCCGCACGATCGAGGGACTTGGGCGGCGGCTCGTCGAAATACGGGTCTTCCAGCAACCCCTCCAGCAGCGCCCGATCGACCCGCCCCGCGGCCGCGAGGGTCCCGCCCTCGTCGTAGGAACTGCCGGTATGGGCTTGGACCCAGTCGTCGATGAAAGCAGAGGCCGGACCGGTATCGAAGGCGAGGATCTCCGCCCCGCCGCCATCGAGGCCGGCACCCGGCGTGCCGATCCAAGTGACGTTGGCGACACCGCCGAGGTTGAGGATGCAGACGGGATAGGCGAGGTCGGCGCGGCCAAGGCGAGCCGCGTGGTAGAGCGGCGCAAAGGGCGCGCCGTTGCCGCCCGTCGCCACGTCGTTGGCGCGAAAATCATTGATGACCGGGAGGCCCGTCATCTGCGCAAGACGCGCGCCGTCGCCGATCTGGCGGGTGGCATGCTCCCGGGGCCGGTGCCACAGGCTGTGGCCATGGAACCCGATCACGGCGGGGGCGCTGCCGACGCCTGCGGTGTCATGCCAAAGGTCGAGAAGCCTCCCGACGGCCCGGGCGTGGTGGTCGGTGATCAGCCGCTCCACCGCCGCCACCGCCCTGTCGTCGGCATCCCCTTTGACGGCGGCGGCCAACCTTGTCCTGGCCTTGCGGTCGTATTCCAGGGTCAAGGACGGCCCCACCTCGGCGATGGTGCGCCCGTCGGTCCGCAGCAAGGCCGCGTCGACCCCATCCATCGATGTGCCGCTCATCAGGCCGAGCGCCCAAACCGGGGCGCCGGCGGGGTTCAGGAGTGCGGTATCTGTCTGTTCGGCCACGCTGTCGCTCAATTGTGCCCCATCCGGGTTCGTGCTACATGAGCGCCGGGATCATCTGGGCCGCCCCGGCGGTGCATCACACTTCGTAGCACGACAATGGTTAAGAGCGCATTCCTCAACACCGTAACCGAACGGGGGTTCGTGCATCAATGCACGGACACCGACGCCCTCGACGCGGCGCTCTCGGCGGGCACGGTGACGGCCTATATCGGTTTCGACTGCACGGCGCCGAGCCTGCATGTCGGTTCCCTGATCCCGATTATGCTGCTGCGTCACCTGCAGCAGGCGGGGCACAAGCCGATCGTGCTGATGGGCGGCGGCACCACCCGGGTCGGCGATCCCTCGGGCAAGGACGAAAGCCGCCAGATCCTCTCGGTCGAGGAAATCGAGGGTAACAAGAACGGCATCAAAGGCATCTTTGAGAATTTCCTGACCTTCGGCAACGGTGCCGGCGACGCGGTGATGCTGGACAACGCCGAATGGCTGGGGGCGCTGAATTACATCGACTTCCTGCGCGATTACGGGCGGCATTTCTCGGTCAACCGGATGCTCGGCTTCGAATCGGTGAAGCTTCGGCTGGAGCGCGAGCAACCGCTCAGCTTCCTGGAATTCAATTACATGATCCTCCAGGCCTACGACTTCCTGGAACTCGCCCGCCGCTACGACTGCACCTTGCAGATGGGCGGATCCGACCAGTGGGGCAATATCGTCAACGGGGTGGAACTCGGCCGCCGGGCCGACGACCTGGCGCTGTTCGGCCTGACCTCGCCGCTGATCACCACCGCCACCGGCGAAAAGATGGGCAAGACGGCGCGCGGCGCCGTATGGCTCAACGAAGAGCAGCTCAGCGCCTATGACTACTGGCAGTTCTGGCGCAACACCCAGGATGCCGATGTCGGCCGCTTCCTGCGCCTGTTCACCGAGCTCCCCCTGGACGAGATCGTGCGCATCGAGGCCCTGAAAGGGGCCGAGCTGAACGACGCCAAGAAGGTGCTGGCCAACGCGGCGACCCAGTTGGCCCACGGCGCGGCTGCCGCCGAGACGGCGGCGGAGACGGCGCGCAAGACCTTCGAGGAAGGCGCGCTGTGCGAGGACCTGCCGACGGTGGACATCGCCGAATCGGAGCTCACCACCGGCATCGCCGCGTTCGAACTGTTCCGGCGCGCCGGCCTTGCCGCCAGCAATTCGGAAGCGCGGCGCCTGATCAAGGGCGGCGGTGCGCGCGTCAACGATGAGCGGGTCGGCAACGAACAGGACCTGGTGACCATCGGCCAGGCCACCGGCGAGGGCGTCATCAAGCTGTCCGCCGGGCGCAAGCGCCACGCCCTGGTGCGCCCGGTCTGAGCCGGGCGGCAATCCCCATGTCTTAATTCGCAGGGACCGGGGCGGGCACCGTCTGGGGCGCCGTCGTAGGCGCGGGGACCGGGCGCGTCTTGGTCATGGGCGCCGGCGGGGACTGCTTCTGCTCCGATGGCGGTTTCTTGGATTTGGCATCGAAGATACCGAACAATTCCCGGAGCGGCCCCGGCGCCAGCGCCGCCAGCGGGTTGGTCGAAACCTTGGGGTCGCCGAGCGGACCATGCATGCGGTAGGTGGCGGCGAACAAGCCCGAACCCTTTTCGCCCACCAGGATGTCGCCGAGCAGGGGAACCCAGCCGACGATCTTGTTGAGGGTGTAAGCCGGGACCACGGTGCCGGAGATATCCAGCGTGTCGCCCTCCAGGTCCATCCAGCCCTTGGCCGTGAAGCCCAGCGCCGAACCATAGGCCTTGGCCTCCATGATCCTGAGATCGTCGCCGGTCTTGGTGAAGGGCACCACCGCCTCGTCGAAAGCGATGCCCTTGCCGCCCAAGGCGCTCAAGATGCCGTCCAACGAAAGCACGCCCAGCAGCTTTGCCATCAACGGTGCGCGGACCATCTGGAACTTTCGCACCAGGAACGTCCCGCTCAGCGGCGCGCCCGGCTTGGTGTCGTCGTACTTGCCCTTGATCGAGAGCTCGCCGCCGACCATGTCCTCGGTGACATCGAAGGATTTCAATGTAGCGCCGGCGTCGTTGGAGGTGATGACCAGGTCGCGCCCGGTTCCGGCGGGGCTGATAGAAACGTGAACCGGCGCATGCTTTTCACCCGCTTGGCCGCGGATCGACATGTTTTGCCAGTCCCCGGTGGCGCGCGATAGCGACCCTTGCACCTTGAAAACTGGCGGTCCCGGCCCGACCCGCGCCTGGTCGATATCGACCTCGATGCTCAGCGGCCGCTTGGCGTCCCGGCGGCGGCGCGATTCCAGGAACGGGCGGATGTCGACCGACTTGCCGGTAACCACGAGGTCGAGCCCGCCGTCCGCCCGCGCCTTGCCGTCCACGCCGATGTCGCTTTGCCCGAAAATCAGCTTCGGAAAGCGGAAGCTTTCCACGGTGATCCCGTCGGCCTTGAGACGCACGGTGCCGTCTGCCGCAAGGTCGCCTGCCTTGACGATTAGTCTTGGGATATGGCGCGGGGTGTCGTCGATCAGGTTAAGGCTGAACTGGGCAACGCCGGGGACGCCCCGCTTCTTGCGCCATTCGATTTCGCCGAAATTGAGGGCCGCGTCGGCAACGTTCAATTTGCCGGCAATACTCGTCCGTTTGCCTGCGAAGCGGGTGATCACCAGATCGAACCCGACCGGGCCGGTCACGTGGGGTGCCGAATCAAGGCCCAACGTCTTGCGGCCCTCGTCCTTGATCACCCCCTGGACCTGGTAGCGGCCGCGGAAACGGGCGCCAGAGTAGAAATTCTCCGTCCAGGCAAGCTTGGCGGGGACGCCGCCCAGGTGGATGGTGCCGGAAACGTCCATGCCCCGCTTGTCCACCTGCAAGGTTAGGTCGCCCTCGGTCAGATCGGCGCTGAGCGCAGCCTTGGGAATGCTCACCTTCTTGACGTTGGCCGCGGCCGAGACGTCGATCATGTCGAAGGTCACGACCTTCAACAGCGGCAGCCTGACCGACAGCCGCGCCGCCATGTCGCCCGTGACCGTGCTGGGATCGATGCCGAATCCGTTGAGCAGGTCGAGCCGGGGATGGGCCAGCAGGCCGAGCGCAGCCGGCAACGGGCCGGAAACCACCGCACCCACCTTCAGTTTCTGCTTCTTATCCTTGTCGAGGTCGGTGATATCGATCCGGCCCTCCCGAAGTTCAAGCCCCTGGGTCCGTCCGCTCGCACCCTCGATCACGAAGGTGGTCTTGGTCAGCCTGGCGCGGCCCGACATCGCCTCGATGGCGGGCATGGGCTTGAGGTAATGGACCCTGACGCCGGTGAAGTCGAAGCCGCCGTCGAGCGAGGTCAGGTCGACCGCATCTGCCTTGTCCCCCTCCCCTGCCACGTATTTGAGCGCCAGCTTGGTGTCGACGCGGCGGATCCGCCCCGAAACCAGGTTCTCCATGATCCATTCCCGGGCGCCGTCAGCCGCCCCTTCGGGCCACATCCGCTTGAGCCGGGCGACGGTGATGTCCCTGACCGTCACCGCGGCGGAAACGTCGGTGATCTTGCCCTCCCGCTTGCCCTCGGCCGACAGCCCGATCCGCACCCCGCCCAGGTCGGCGGTCAGATGGTCGAGCTTGAACCGCTGGAACCCCTCCTCCGCACTGGCTTTGATGCGTAAGCCGCGCACCGGGACAGGCCGCTTGTAAAGGTCTTTGAGCACCAGCTTGCCTGGGCCGGCGGTGGCTTCCAGCGTCAACGTGTCGATCCGGCCGCTGGTGTCCATGGTGACGCCGGCCTCGCCATCGGCGGGGAGATCGAAGCCGGCAAGCGGCGCCAGCGCGTCGCCCAGCTTAGCCAGCCGTGCCGGCACCAAATTGCGGAAGTGGACAGCCAGCCGGACCTTCTTCACCGCGGTACCATAGCCGCCGTAGATCTCCACCGGCGCCCGTTCACCGTCCACCGTGACATAGAGCCGGGCGGAAACCGCAATGCCGCTCGTATCGCGCACCAAGGCCAACGCACTGCCCGGCGACGTCAGGCGGAAGCCATTGGCCTGATCCTCGAATTCCAGGGTGGCGTCGGAAAAGCGGATGCTCCTCAGGTAACGCAGGGGATGGCCCCGGGGCGGAGTGGTCAAAAGGCTTTCCACTACCTTGGCGGTGAGCGCTCCGCCCAGCAGCGTCCCGTCCGCAGGCTTTTTCTCCACCCCGGCTCCGGATTCAGGGCCGGCCAGGGCGCTATCGCCGAAGGCGATCTGGCCGTCGGGGCCGCGCACCAGTTTCAGCGCCGGGCCGGCAAGCTCGAAGCGCGTGGGCCGGAACTGGCCGACGATCAGGGCGCGGACCGAAAGGCCGATGGCCAATTTCGGCACATAGGCTTGGGAGGCACCGTCCTTGTCGGTCACCCGGACCTCGCGCAGGACGATATCGAGGTCCCGGTCGGCCTTCGACCAGGACAGCAAGGTCCCGCCCAGCGTCACCTTGAAGTCGCCGCCCTCGCCGGTTAGCCCGCGCTCGATATGGGGGGTGAGGAAATCGAGCGAAATCGGGCCCTCGGTCAGGCGATAGGCGGCGAAGGCCACAACCACCGTCAAACCGGCGACGATGACCGCGATCAGTTCGGCAATGATCTTAAAGCTGCGCTTGACCACTGGTATCTGCGCCTTTCCCGGTCTTGACCCGTTTCGCGAGTTCGCGCAGTGTGCGGCGAAATTGCCCGACGGGGAAGACATCTGTGACCTTTGTAACCGATCCAAGCATTCTGCCCAAACCTGCGGATCCCGAGCGGCTCGAAAGCGGCCTCGCCCACTGGACGGAACGCGCGCGCGACGCCTCGGACCCCGATCTTTCCGGTTTCATGACCGATTTGGCACATACACCCGCAGGCAATGCCCTGTTGGCGGCCGTCTTCGGCAATTCCCCATGGCTTACACGATGTATCCTCGCGGAACCCGCCTTTTTCCGTCAAATTTTCGAGAATGGCGCGGACGCGGCCTTCGAATCCGCCTGCGCGACGATCGACGATATCACCCACGGCGAGGACCTGATGCGCCGGCTGCGCGTCGCCCGCCGGCGCGCGGCCCTCGTCATCGCCCTGGCCGACATCGCGTCGCTGTGGACCCTGGACCAAGTGACCGGAGCCCTCAGCCGATTCGCCGACCTGGCCGTGACCGCAGCCCTCAGGTCGCTGCTGAAGGATGCCGCCCGTGCCGGGGAGATCGAGAGCGCCGCGCCGGATACACCGGAGGAGACCGCCGGTCTTTTCATCCTGGGTCTCGGCAAGCTGGGGGCGTTTGAGCTCAATTATTCGAGCGATATCGACCTCATCGCCTTCTACGATTCCGAACGGCTTGCCTATACCGGGCACCAGGATCCCCCCCGGTTCTATGTCCGCGTCGTCCGCGACCTGGTGAACCTGCTCGAATCGCGCACGCGGGACGGCTACGTCTTCCGCACCGATCTGCGGCTGCGCCCCGATCCCGGCTCGACGCCGCTCGCCGTATCGGTCGGCGCGGCCGAGGCCTATTACGAAAGCACCGGCCAAAACTGGGAACGCGCCGCCCTGATCAAGGCCCGGGTGATCGCCGGAGACGCTCAGGCAGGCCGGGGATTCCTCAAGCATCTGGAACCCTTCCTGTGGCGCAAGAATCTCGATTTCGCGGCGATCGAGGATATTCATTCGATCAAGCGGCAGATCAACGCCCACCGCGGCGGCGGGGCCATCACCGTCGCCGGGCATAACCTCAAGCTTGGCCGCGGCGGCATTCGGGAGATCGAGTTCTTCGCCCAGACCCAGCAGTTGATCTGGGGCGGTCGCGTGCCGGAACTGCGCACGCGCGCGACCGTGGACACCCTCAAGGCGCTGGCGGCGGAGGCGCGGATATCGGAGAGCGTCCGCGACGAATTGACCGCCGCCTATGCCTACCTGCGCCGGGCCGAACACCGCCTGCAGATGATCGACGACCGCCAGACCCACAGCGTCCCGAAATTGCCCGAGGATATCGAAGCCTTCGCCCGTTTCCTGGGCTACGAAGATGCCGCGAGCTTCGCCGTGGAACTCACCGGCGAACTATCCCGGGTGGAGCATCACTACGCCCACCTGTTCGAGGAATCGGCGCCCCTGTCGGGACCCGGAAACCTGGTCTTCACCGGCGGCGAGGACGACCCCGACACCCTGGACACCCTGAAGGGCATGGGCTTCGAGGATGGACCGATGATTTCGGAGCGCATCCGCACCTGGCACCGGGGCCGCTACCGGGCCACCCGCAGCGCCCGGGCTCGGGAACTGCTGACGGAACTGGTCCCCGGCCTGCTGGACGCGCTCTCGAAAACCCCTAATCCAGACGCCGCTTTCCGCAATTTCGATACCTTCCTCTCCAACCTGCCGGCCGGCGTGCAGCTCTTCTCCCTGTTCCTTGCCAATCCCAGCGTCCTCACGCTGGCCGCCGATATCATGGGATCGGGGCCCAAGCTGGCGGCCCATCTTGCGGCCAATCCCTCCCTCTTCGACGGCGTCCTGACCGGAGATTTCTACGGCGATCTGGAATCCCGGGACGAGCTCGCCAATGCCCTGGAAGACTCCCTTGAGCTGGCCAGCGGCTTCGAAGATGTCCTCGACCGCGCCCGGCGTTTCGCCAACGACCACAAGTTCCAGGTCGGCATGCAGATCATCAAATGCATGCTGGACGCCGACCAGTCGGGCGCGGCCCTGACCAACCTCGCGGAAATCGAGATCGAAGCGCTGTTCGGCCGCGTCAAGACGGATTTCGAAGCCAAGCACGGCCGCCTTGGGGACCGCGGGCTCGCCGTGGTGGCGCTGGGAAAGCTGGGCGGGCACGAGATCACGGAGAACTCCGACCTCGACATGCTGTTCGTCTATGCCGATCCCACCGGCGGCGAAGATGCCGAAAGCGCATCGGACGGGCCGCGGCCGCTGGCGCCCAGCCAATATTTCGCGCGCTTCTCGCAGCAGCTGATCACGGCGCTCTCCGCGCCGACCGCCGAAGGCCTTCTCTATGAGGTCGACATGCGCCTGCGCCCGTCGGGCAATGCCGGGCCCATCGCCTCCAGCCTGTCGGCTTTCGTCCAGTACCAAGAAGAGCAGGCCTGGACCTGGGAGCACATGGCGCTGACCCGCGCCCGGGTGGTCGCCGGATCTCCGGCCCTTGCGGCCAGCATCGATCAGGCCATCAAAGACATCCTTACCCGGCCCCGGGACGGGGAGAAGCTCAGGGCCGACGTGCGGCAGATGCGCGGGCGCATTGCAGAGGCCCATCGGGCGCCGAGCCCCTGGGACGTCAAATACGCGGCCGGCGGCCTGGTCGACGTGGAGTTCATTTCCCAATACCTGCAGCTGCGCCATGCCTCTGACCATCCCGATGTGCTGGATACCAACACAAACCGCGCGCTCGGCCGGCTCGCCGCGGCCGGCCTGATCGACCCCGGGACGGCGCAGATGCTCGCCGACGGCGGCAAGCTCTGGCGTACAATACAAGGCATGCTGCGCTTCACCGTGGAAGGCACGTTCGACGAAGATACGGCGACCGCCGGGCTCAAGGCAGCGCTGGTCCGGTCCGCGGAAATGGACAGTTTCCAGGAGTTGAAAGACAACATGACGGACACCGCCGGGCGAGTTCGCGCCGCGTTCGTCGACCTGATCGGTGACCCGGACGCGGCACCCGAAACCGAAACCGCCAAGGACGAATGATAAAGGAGGAGGACACCATGAGCGTTGATGCCGGCAAAAAGGCCCCGGATTTCACCTTGGAAACCGACGGCGGGGGCAAGCTGAAACTTTCCAGCCTCAAGGGCGAGAAGGTCGTGGTCTATTTCTACCCGCGGGACAACACCCCGGGCTGCACCCAGGAATCCTGCGATTTCCGCGACCTGCACCCGGATTTTTCGAAGGTCAATGCTAAGGTCATCGGGATTTCCAAGGACTCGGTCGTCAGCCACGACAAATTCAAGGCGAAGTTCGAATTTCCCTTCACCCTGGTCTCCGATCCCGATCTCAAGGCCATCAAGGCGTTCGACGTCTGGCGCGAAAAGAACATGTACGGCAAGAAGACCATGGGCGTCGAACGCTCGACCTTCCTGATCGACGAGAAGGGGGTCATCGCCAAGGCCTGGCGCAAGGTCAAGGTCAAGGGCCACGCCGAGGAAGTCCTGGCGGCGGCCAAGGAAATTTAGGACGGCGAAGGGCCGTGGGGTGCGGCAGTCCAATCCGCGCCCCGGCCCTGGCCCCCTTCCGTCAGACGATCGGCTCTTGCGCGCCGGCGGGGGCCGCGGCGAAGGCCTGCACCTCGCACAGCATGTTGGGCTGGGCCAGGCCCGAGATATAGACCTTGGTCGAGGCCGGCCGCGCTGCGCCCAGGTGCTTGAGCCGCGCCGCGTCATATGCTTTGGAATCCGATCCCGCCACCAGGTTGGACGTGTAATGGATGATGTGTTCGGCGCCCATGCCGGCCTCGGCCAGCACGGTCATGACGTTGCGCCAGGCGATATCGGCCTGGGCCGCCATGCCTTCGGGCACGTTGCCCTTGGCGTCGCGCCCGGTCTGTCCCGCAACGGCGACGATCCGCATGCCGGGCGCGGTTTCGATGCCCTGGCTGTAATTCGGATTGCGACTGATGCTCGCGGGTGAAAGTTTCTTGTGCATGAGAACCCCCCTTGGTATTGCCGGTCCCGCCATTAAGCCCCAGGCACGCGCCTTTGACCAGATGGACAATCGGAGCACGCCGTGGCCTCGACCCTGACCGAGGCCGCCCGGCGGGTGCTCGCCTGCTCCGATCCGGTGGAAAAGGTCCGCCTGGCGGCGGCCTGCAAGGACGCCCTCGCCAAGGGGCGGGTCACGCGGATCGGCAAGGCGGGCGCGCCGCTCACACCGGCCCGCCCCGACCACCCGAAACTGCTGGCGCCGCGCGACATGCCCCGGCGGCGGTCCGGCAAGTCCCGGTCCGAGCGCATCGCGCTCTACCATGCCATCGCCCATATCGAATTCAACGCCATCGACCTGGCCTTCGACCTGATTGCCCGCTTCGCAGACCCCGGCCTGCCCCGGGCCTTTTATGCCGACTGGGTCTCGGTCGGTGCCGAGGAGGCACATCATTTCCAATTGCTGGCGGGCCGCCTCGAGGCGCTCGGAGCGGCCTACGGGGATCTGCCGGCCCATGGCGGCCTGTGGGAAGCCGCCGCCGCCACCGCCGACGACCTGCTGGCCCGGCTCGCCGTGGTGCCGCTGGTGCTGGAAGCGCGGGGGCTCGACGTGACGCCGGGCATGATAGAGCGGCTCGAATCTTTTGGCGATGGCGAAGGGGCGGACATCCTGCGGCTGATCCTGGCGCAGGAAATCGGCCATGTCGCGGCCGGGCGGCGCTGGTTCGGCTGGCTCGCGGCGCGGCGCGGGTTGGAGCCCCGGGCCGCCTGGCGCCGACTGGTGAAGGCGCGGTTCAAAGGGGTGCTCAAGCCGCCCTTCAATGGCCCCGCCCGGCAAGCCGCGGGTTTCGATCCCAGCTGGATCGACCCGGCGAGCGCGTCCCGGAGGAAACCGGGCGGCGGCTAGCCCGCCACCGCCTTAGGGCTGGCGGAACAGGGCACTGGCCTTAGATTCCGCCCGTCTTTCTGGAATTCGTATTCGGTGTTCATAGTGTGCAGGATATGCCGGCGTAATTTTTCCGCAGTGACCGGCTTGGCGAGGAAGCTGTGGACGCCGGCCGCCAGCGCGTTGTTCAGCTGTTTCCGCGTGGCCTCCGCCGTCAACATGATGATCGGCAGGCACGGCGCCGGGCTGTCTTCCGAATTGCGGAGCAGGCGGGTGAACTCGATTCCGTCCAGAGGTGTCATATTTAGATCGCTGATAACGATATCCGCCGCGAAACTTCGCAAGACATCGATCGCATCGGCCCCGTCCTCCGCCTGCGCCACCTCCCGCACGCCAAGGTCACTCAGACATCGCGCGAGGTACTTCCGCGCGGTTCGGCTGTCGTCGACGATCAGGACGTTGAGGTCATGCAGATCTACATGGGCCATATGCTTCACCTTGTCTCGTTACACTCTTCCTTCGGGCAATCAGGCTACTTCGTGCCAGGTCATCAATTTTCGATAATCATATTGAGTACCCTGCTATTTATGGTAATACCATGCCGCGCGCCCATGCCGAACGCCTATTTGATTGAATTTAAATGATATTTTTAGAAAAAGGCGCGGCATATGCCGGCTCCGCCCCGGCGCTTTAGGCTGGATCAGGCGTTCTCCGCCCCGTCGGCGTCGGCGGCGTCCTCTCCGGGTTCCCCGGGGCCGCCGCCGCCGATGCGGTGGGCCAGAGCCCCGGCCATGAAATCGTCGAGATCGCCGTCGAGAACGCCCTGGGTATTTCCTGTTTCCACCCCGGTGCGCAGGTCCTTCACCATCTGGTAGGGGTGCAGGACGTAGGAGCGGATCTGATGGCCCCAGCCGATCTCCGATTTGGCATCGTGGGCGCTTTGGGCCTCGTCCTCGCGTTTCTGCAGCTCAAGCTCGTAGAGGCGCGCGCGCAGCATGTTCATCGCCGCGGCCCGGTTGCGATGCTGGGACCGGTCGTTCTGGCATTGCACGACGATGCCGGTCGGCAAATGGGTCAGACGAACCGCCGAATCGGTCTTGTTGACGTGCTGGCCGCCGGCCCCCGAAGCCCGGTAGGTATCCACCCGAAGATCCTTGTCCAGGATCTCGACCTCGATGGTGTCGTCGATCACCGGATAGACGCCGACGCTCGCGAAACTGGTATGGCGCCTGGAAGCGGAGTCATAGGGCGAAATGCGCACCAGGCGATGGACGCCGCTTTCGGTCTTGAGCCAGCCATAGGCGTTGAGCCCGGAAATGCGCATGGTGGCCGATTTCAAGCCGGCCTCTTCGCCCGGGCTTTCCTCGATCCACTGCACCTTGTAGCCGTGGGCCTCGGCCCAGCGGACATACATGCGCGCGAGCATTTCCGCCCAGTCCTGGGATTCGGTGCCGCCCGCCCCCGCATGGACTTCGAGGAAACAGTCGTTGGCATCGGCCTCGCCCGAAAGCAGGCTTTCGATTTCCAGCTTGGCCGCCCGCTTGCGCACCGTCTCGAGCGCCGCCTCGGCCTCTTTTGAGATCGCCGCGTCGCCTTCGGCCTCGGCCAGTTCCAGCAGTTCCAGATTGTCGTTGAATTCGTTTTCCAGATCGGAGAAAGCGCCAAGCTGGCTCTCCAACCGGGTGCGCTCACGCATCACCCGCTGGGCCTCGGACTGGTCCGACCAGAGCCCCGGATCTTCCGCCTTGGCGTTCAGCTCCTCGAGGGTCTTGACCGCATTGTCCCAGTCAAAGGTACCTCCTCAGCAGTTCGAAAGACTGCTTGGTCTCGTTCACGATCGCTTCGATTTCGGCTTTCATTGATTCCTACCCGCGCCGCATGGGAAACGGCGCGCATAACATCACGGAACACGGGATCAATACAAGCCGCGCGGCGTGGTGGCGGCTTCGCCGCCCTGGGAAACGCCGATACCGCGCACCACGCCTCCCGTGCTGGTCGGCTCGGTTCCAGGCTTGAAGGCTTCGAGGATCACCCGCGTGTCTCCGGGCGCGGCCAAACGGCCGGTCGCGGCGTTGACCCGGACCAGCCGGATGCCGGGCGGGATCCGGAACGGCGTGGCGGGCTTGTCCTTCAATGCGGCGGCCATGAAGTCGCGGAAAATCGGCGCCGCCACCGACGAGCCCGTCTCCCGGTCGCCAAGCGGCTTGGGCTTGTCGAAGCCGACGAACACCCCCACCGCTAGGTCCGGCGAGAAACCGATGAACCAGGTATCGAAGCTGTTGTTTGTGGTTCCGGTCTTGCCGGCGAGCGGCTTGCCCACGGCGCGAATCCGCACGCCGGTGCCGCGGCGGACGACACCGTGCAGCATGGAGACCACCTGATAGGCGCTCAGCGGATCGGCGACCTGAGGACGCGTGTCGGGGATTACCGGCGGCACCGCGCTGGCAATATCCTCTACCTGGCAGCCCTCGCAGGGGCGCTTGTCGTGACGCAGGACGGTCCGTCCGTTGCGGTCCTGGATGCGGTCGATCAGGCTAGGAGATATCTTCTTGCCACCGTTGACCAGCATGGCATAGGCGGAGACCAGGCGCAGCAACGTCGTCTCCCCCGCCCCCAGCGCCAGCGCCAGGTTCTGGGACAGGTTTTCCGAGATATTCTGATGGATGCCGAAGCGGCGGGCGGCCGCGGCGACCTTATCCATCCC
>JAOTVC010000107.1 GCA_029863585.1 Alphaproteobacteria bacterium
TGCAGCAACAACTCCTTGATCTCCTCGCGGCTCACGCCGTTATTGGCCGCAGCGATGAAATGCATGCGCAGCTCCGCCTCGCGGTTGAGCGCCACCAGCATGGCGATGGTGATCATGCTTCTCGTAGGCCGCTCCAGCCCGGGCCGCGCCCACACCTCGCCCCACGCGTAACGGGTGATGAAGTCCTGGAACGCATCATTGAAAGGCGTGCGGTTGGCCTCGGCCCGGTCCACATGAGTATCGCCCGCCACCTCGCGGCGGATCTTCATGCCCTGATCGTAGCGGTCCTTTTCATCCATCGCCGGTTCTCCCTTCTGACGGATCAAGCATCGAAGAAGACGGTTTCTTCGTCGCCCTGCAACACGATGTCGAGGCGGTAGACGATCCCGTCGGGCGTCTCGCTTCGTGCCGCGATCAGGGTCGGCCGCCTGGCCGCCTCCACCGACGCAAGGACGGCGTCTTCCTCATTGGCCGCTTCTTCGTCTGAAAAATAGAACCGGGTGAAGGCATGGCTCAGCATGCCGCGCGCCTGGACGATCAGGCTGACATGGGGTGCCTGCAGCCGGTTTCCCTGCCCCGGCACCCGCCCGGGCTTGACGGTTTCGAAAGAGAACGCCCCGTCCGCATCGGTCCTGCAGCGCCCGAACCCGGTGAAGCCTTCATCCAGGGCGAGTTCCTCCCGATCGTCTTCGGGATGGCGATAGCGGCCGGCCGCATTGGCCTGCCAAATCTCTATCAAGGCGTCCGACACGGCTACGCCCTCACCATCCAACACGCGGCCCTCGATGCGGATGTGCTCGCCCGGGGTATCGGACCGGCGGAGCGTATTGGATGCGATTCCCTCCATGCCCCAGATTTCGGGCGTCAGACAGATCGCGAAATAGGGCCCAATCGTCTGTGCGGCGCTTTGTTTGGGCATGTCTCAAGCCTCCCGGGGCGTCGCCTTGCGCCCACGCAAAACGATGTCGAATTCATAACCCAAAGCCCAGTCATGCACGGTCTCGGCAAGCGAAAACTTGGAGATCAGCCTCTCGCGCGCTTCTTCGTCGGGAATTCCGAGGAAGATGGGATCGATCGGCAGGAGCGGATCGCCGGGGAAATACATCTGGGTCACCAGGCGAGTGATGAAGCTCGGCCCGAACAGCGAGAAATGGATATGGGCAGGCCGAAACGCCTTGTCGTGGTTCGGCCAGGGATATTCGCCGGGGCGAATGGTCGTGAAGCGGTACCGCCCCTCAGCGTCCGTCACCACCCGGCCGGCGCCGTGGAAATTGGGATCGAGCGGCGCATCGTGCTGCTCGACCGGATGGTGATAGCGCCCCGCGGCATTGGCCTGCCAGACCTCGACCAGGGTGCCGGGGACGGGACGGTCGTTCTCGTCCAGAACGCGGCCGGTGACGATGATGCGCTCACCCAACGGTTCCCCGTTGAGCCGGGCATTCATGGTCAGATCGTCGTCCCCTGCCTTGAGCGCATCATGGCCGTAGACCGGACCGGTCAGCTCGGACAGGGTTTCCGGCAGCGGCACCAGCGCTTTGCGCGGGGATCTCAGGACCGTCGATTTGTAGGGCTCATGCAGGTAGGGCGGGTGCAGGTTCCAATCCCGGGCCGTGTATAATTTTTCGTCCATGTATTCTTGCTCCTGTTTTCGGGCATTATAGCCGCCGCCCGCCCACTCCCTTCAATAATCGTTCACGGAGACGTTCAGTATGTTGGAACCCATCACCATCGCCGGCTGGGGATACGACCGCACCCGGGCCCTCATGACCGGAGAAGTCAAGGTCGAGGGCTGCGATGTCACCTTCCTCGATCTCGAGCCGGAGGAAATGTTTCACCGCGCCCTTCATTTCGAGGAGTTCGACGCGACCGAGCTTTCATTTTCCAACTACCTGACCCTGACCGCCCGCGATGCCTGCCCCTATGTCGCGATCCCCGCCTTTCCGGGCCGCCGTTTCCGCCATCAGGGCATCTATATCAACACCGAAAGCGGCATCAAGGGGCCGGAAGACCTGAAGGGGCGCATCGTGGGCACGCCCGAATACCAGGTCACGGCCTCGGTCTGGATCCGCGGCATCTTCGAAGACGAATTCGGCATTTTGCCCTCCGACATCCGCTGGCGCGCCGGCGGGCTCTATCAGCCCGCCCGTACCGAAAAGGTCACCTTCCAGGCACCCGAAGGGGTGGAATTGAAGCGCATCGAGGCCCACCAGACGCTGTCGCAAATGCTGCTGGACGGGGAAATCGACGCGCTGCTCGGGCCCCGGGCGCCGACCGGTTTCGGCCAGCCCGGGGTGCCGCTAGCCCGTCTGTTCCCCGACTATATCGAGCGCGAAAAGGATTACTTCCGGCGCACCGGCATCTTCCCGATCATGCATCTGATCGTCGTCCACAAGAAGAAGGTGGCGGCGCTGCCCTGGCTGCCGGTGAGCCTGTATAAGGCCTTCGAGGCGGCCAAGGACATGGCCATCGAGCGCCTGATGGAGGAGAACGAGCCGATGGCCACCTACCCCTGGATCGACGGCGTCATCGAGGAGGCGCAAAGCTTCATGGGCAAGGATTTCTGGCCCTACGGGCTCGAAGCCAACCGGACCACGCTGGAAGCCTTCCTGCGCTACCACTATGACCAGGGTCTGGCCGACCGCAAGCTGGAGCTGGAGGAGATTTTCGTGCCTTCGACCCTGAGCCGGTCTCGCATCTGAGCCTGCCCACCACCTGTGTCGTCGGCCATCCGGACTCTGCAGCGCGGGTCTGCGATGCGATGGGCCGGAGCGCAATGACAAGAAAAACAGTGGCGCGAGGACGGCTCCTTTCGGTATATCCAGGTGCAAGGCCAAAGGATTCGAATAGGAGAAATCATGCCGTCCTTCGACATCGTATCGCGCACCGAGATTCCCGAGGTCGACAACGCCATCCAAGGGGCGCTGCGCGAGATCGGCACCCGCTACGACTTCAAGGGCAGCAAGTGCACCATCGAACGCAATGACGAAACCATCCAGCTCACCGCCGACGACGAACTCAAGCTGAAGCAGGTGCAGGAACTTCTGCGCGGCCATATGGGCAAGCGCAAGGTCGATGTCTCGGCGCTCGATTTCAAGGAGCCGCAGAAGGGTTCGGGCATGTCCATGCGCCAGACGGTCGAGATCAAGCAAGGCATCGAGCGCGACCTCGCGCAGAAGATCGTCAAGGCGATCAAGGGATCGAAGCTCAAGGTTCAGGTGGCGATCCAGGGCGATGAGCTGCGCGTCAGCGGCAAAAAACGCGACGACCTTCAGGACGCCATCGCCCTGATCAAGGACAGCGGCATCGACCAACCCCTGCAATACGTGAACTTCCGCGACTGAGACTTCGGCTTGGCGGCATGGGTCCAGGAGCCCAGCTCAGCCGCCGAACAATCCACGGCGAACGCAGGTCCAAAACGGGAGCGACGGTAAGGTCCAGAGCGCGCCGAACCGTTCATCGAGATCGCGCGGCGGACGGGCAGACGGCGCCGCGTCCTTGGGCACCCAAATGCTGAATCCCGAACTGGGATAAAGGGTGACCTCACTCAGGTAGATTGCGCCGTCGAGGTTGAACAGGTCGACCCGCGCGAAATCAAGCTCCGCCGCGATCTTCTCCGCTGCCTCGACCAGGGCCGTGAGGTTGTCGGGCTTTGGAATATCCGCGTCAAAGGGGTCGAACCCCTTCATGCGCCACCGGTCCGCGGCGATGGCCTGCCAGTCCGTCGTAAACAAGCCGCGCTTGCGCGGCCGGCCGCCGAGCGGGGGAACGCTGTAATAAATCGCGCCGACACGCCCGTGATAAACGAAGAACTCGTAATTCGCGGGCGGCGCAAGGTCTTCGCCAGCGCTCAAGAACGCTTCGACCTGGATCCTGGTCGGCACCTGACCATAACCCCACTCACCGATATTGCCCCCGAACGGCTTGGCCGCCATCCATGCCCGGCAGCGGCGCAGGATGGCGGGTTTGTCGAACTCCTCCGGCCGGAGAACAAAGATGTGCTCACCGCTGCGGTTGTTGGGCTTGATCACGTAAGGCAGCGGGATGGTTTCCAGAGGGATGCGATCGGGGTCGGTCCCGCTCCAATGGAGCTTCGGAAATCGCAACTGGGGGACGCATTGGGCGGCGTGGTCGCGGGCCGCGAGCTTGTCGCACATGACTGCAAACAGCGGGTTGCGGTCGAACAGCTTTCGCCACTGTATCTTTTCAGATTGCCCCTTTGGACTCAGATAGTTGGGAAACCTTCCGAAAGTCAGATAATAACGCATGGTGAGACCCGGCCTGCGCAAGGCCAGCAGCGTGTTGAAAAACGCGAGGGACGCCCCCTCGCCCGTTCCCAGGTAACCGGTCACGATCCGAGGCGCGGCGAGGCCCGCGCGCAGGGTGCTGAGCGCCTTGCTCTTGGAATAGCCGTACCGGGAGGCATAGGGAGGTGGTGTCGTCGTTATCTTTGGACAGCCCTGTTGACGCCTTCGGCGTCCTTATCCTGTGACGGGGCAGTATATCCCGGTCGCGGGGCATCCACCAGGGCCGGCAACATGGCGATGGGCCGATCATGTCCAAGGGCGCCGGCGGAGCACCAAATTTGGCGTGACAAGAGGAACCGCAAACGGGCAGAGTAAGAAAAGAAAAAAATAAGGGAAAGGGAGGTCGCGGACGATGACGAAACCACTCAGTTTCTGCGTGATGGGAATAGCCGCTTTCGGACTGTGCGCGGCACCCCAGGCAGCCGCCGACGAGGTCGCGGATTTCTACAAGAACACCAGGATGACCATGGTGGTCGGCGCGGCGCCCGGCGGCGGCTACGACCTATATTCCCGGTTGATCGTCCGCCACATGGTCAAGCACATCCCCGGGGCTCCGGGCATGATCGCCCAGAACATGCCGGGGGCCGCTTCCATCCGGGCCGCGAACTACGCCTATGCCGTCGCGAAGCAGGACGGCTCGGTCATCGTCGCCCTCAACCGCACCGCGGCATTCGCCCAGATTTTCGGGCAGAAGGGCCCCAAGTTCGATGCCGTCAAGTTCCAGTGGCTGGGCTCGCTCAACAACGAAGCGGGCATCCTGAGGGTCCGCGTCGATTCCGGCGTGAAAACCATCGCCGATGCCCGGCGCAAAGCCGTCATCCTGGGCGCGACGGCACCCGGCGCCGACACCTCGAACTACCCCGCGCTTCTCAACAACACCCTCGGCACGAAGTTCCGGCTGGTGTTCGGCTACCCGTCCGGACCGGCCATCGACCTCGCCATCGAACGGGGCGAGGTTCAGGGCCAGACCGATTCGATCTCCTCCATGCTGGCACGCTGGCCCAAATGGCGGGAACAGTTCAACCTTCCCGCCCAGCTCTCGCTCACCAGGCACCCGGACCTGCACGACGTCCCCCTCATCCTCGACTTCGTTAAGGCGGGAAACCTGGCGCCGGGTGTCGACGCCAAGGAGGCGGAGACCTTCTGGCGGATCATGCTGGTCCAGCAGGTCATGGGGCGTCCCTTCGCGCTGGGGCCGCGCGTGCCCGCGGCCAGGGTCAAGGCGCTCAGGACCGCCTTCCAGAAGATGGTGGCCGACAATGATTTCCTCGCCGATGCCAAGCGCCAGAAGCGCGCGGTCAGTCCCACCGGCGGCGATGAGGTTCAGAAGATGATCACCGAGGTGGCGAGCGCACCGAAAGCCACCATCGCCAAACTGAGCGACGCCCTCAAGTTCCGGGGGAAGATGGAAAAGGCCAAGATTTCCTATATCAAAGATACCGGCCCCGTGGTCGCTACCGCCAAGGGCGGGCGCGTCATCACCATCCAAAAGGACGGCAAGAAGCTGAAGGCGCGAGTTTCCGGGCGCAGCACGAAGGTCACCATCGGCGGCAAGAAAGCCAAACGCAGCGCCATCAAGACCGGCATGACCTGCACCCTGGTCTACCCTGCTCCGGGCCAGCAGGCCAAAGAGGTGAACTGCAAGATGTGAGACCCGGACGCACGGCGCCGGCTTTGCCGGTCGCGGCAAGGGGGACGAGCGGCGCAAGATGCCGGCCCGGGCCGCGGCCGGGAAATCCGCGGTCTCGGCGCGGACTTAGGTGATCCCTCCGCGGCAACGGTGCCAGACCTCCATCGGCCCGCCGGGACTGACTCCCTTCACCGGTGCCTCCTTGGGTTTTCCCAGTGTGACGTTCAGAGTGTCGTCATCGATGAAGACCATGGAAACGGTCAATCCGGCGCCCGCCTCGGATTTGGGAATCACATAGGAATAGGCGTAGCGCTCATATTCCCCTTGGATCTTGTTGCCGCCAGGCGTCGTGAAATTCGCCCCATCTATGGAAAACCGGCGCCCGTCCTTGTAGCACCACTCGCCGTCGATGGAATCGGCCCGGGCGCCGCTCCCTCCCGCCACGCACAAGACGACCGCCAGAATCGGACCCAAAATGCCTTTCATCTCCGCCTCCTCTTCGTCAGCCCCGCACCCCGGCGGGCGGTTGGACGCCCCGGCGCGCTGACGTTAAAATACCAGATCGATTAACGCGGCGGAGAGCGACAATCGCGCGGTCGAAAACCGCCGCGCCAACCGGAGATCAGCCTCAATGGCTTTCGAAAAGGGTGAAGACCTCGCCGCCTTCGACGCGGAACTGGCCGCCCACAGCATGCGCGGGCAATGGCTGTCCGATGAAAGACGGGATTCCGGCCAGGGCGGCGACTGGCAGGGCGAGGTGTGGGAACCGCACCTCCGCGGCCGGCCGCATATCTGGAAATGGCAGCAGACCGAACCGCTGATCGAAAAATCGGCCCACGCCATCGAGGAAAGCCATACCGCCCGGCGCAGTCTGATCTTCGCCAATCCGACGCTGGAACGATTCACCACCCACACCATGAATGTCGGCATGCAGATGATCAAGCCGGGGGAGCTGGCCTGGGCGCACCGCCACACCATTTCGGCACTGCGCTTCGTGATCGAAGGCCATCCCGACCTCTTCACCGTGGTCGACGGCGCCCAATGCCCAATGGAGGACCGGGACCTTGTGCTGACCCCCAATTGGCAATGGCATGATCATCACAATCAGTCGGGCGGCCGGGCGCTGTGGCTGGACGTGCTGGACGGTCCCCTGGTGGCGGCGCTGAACCAGACCGTGTTCGAGAATTTCGGCGAGGACCAGCAGGCCGTCCGCAACGACGTCGATTCCGGGCCGTTGCGGTTCTCTTGGTCAGATATGGAGGCAGCCCTGGACGGTTTGAGCCCAGCCGACGCCAATCCCCATGAAGGCTTCGCCATCCCCTACCGGGATGCCGCGACCGGAGGTCCGGCGATGAAAACCCTGGAGCCCGCTGTCCAACGCCTGCCCGGGGGTTTCGAAGGCGCCGAGCGGCGCCAATCGTCAAGTGCCGTTTACCTCGTCATGGAAGGCACGGGACGCACGGTCGCGGATGGGGAAACGCTCAGCTGGGGCCCAAGGGACGTTTTCGTGATCCCCGCGTGGGCGCGTCATGCCCATTGCAACGGCTCCAAGGACCAGGATGCGCTTCTCTTCCGGGTCACCGACCGCCCGGTGCTGGAGGCGCTGGGCCTCTATCGGGAAGATTAGCCCGCCCCCCTTTCCCCGGACGTTTTTCTGTTATAATTAATAGGTTTTCGAAGACTGCAAAATTTAGAGAGGACCCCATGGCCACCGCGATCGATCTCGACAGCACGCGCAGGAGCTTCTATGACGAGGTTCAGCGCCTCGCCATCGCGCAATTCGAATCCGAACAGTACCGCAAGATCCTCTCCGTTCCCCTGACCACCGCGCGGGCCCGGAAATATGTCCTGCAAAAGGGATTTTGGAACCTCAACCGCCGCGATTGCTGGGGCTTCGCCCAAGGACTGGCCCCGATGGATGTCAAGGCGCTGATCTGGGATCACGAGCTGGACGAGCTGCAAGGCAACGAAAACCGCGGGGTCGAGGATCATTATTCCCTGCAGGTGCGCCAGGCCGCGACCATCGGCCTGACCCGGGAGGATTTCGAGAACGAGGTGGCCGCCGACGAGACGCTGACCTGCATCTATGCCTATATCCACCTGGCGCGCGACAGCCACTGGCTCAAGTCGGTCGCCTCCTGCGCGGCGCTGGAGGTGTCAAATTCGTCGGACTGGGTGCCCGAAGGCGGCATGTCCTACCGCTGGGGCAAGAAGCAGGAGGCCGAGCTCGGCATCCCCTTCGACAAGCAGATCAACGCCAAGGAACATGCCGAGGTCGACGTGGAGCACGGCAGCCTGATCAACAAGGTTGTCAACGCCCATTGCGACACACCGGAGAAGTTCGGTCTGGTGATGGAGGGCCTCAAGGAAAGCTGGGCGCTGGACCGCGCCTGGAAGGGATGTCTCGCCAATATGCTGCTGGCGCTTCCGGACCCTGAATAACCGGCCGCCGGTCATTCCGTAACGCGCGAGACGATATGCCAGAGCTTTCCAAAGAGATCGTAGACAAATACCGCAAGGACCGGGTGCTGCTCGACCCCTATCTCGATTGGGCCGACGCCGAGGGCGTGCCCGTGATCGAGGATTTCGGGGTCGACCTGCTGGCGGCGGAAACCGCGCCCTGGGACCGTTTCGGCTGCAATGGCGCCATCATCAACCTCAAGGGCCGGGGCAGCTTCTGCTCCACCTTCCTGTTCGATGTCGCGCCCGGCGGCAACACGGCGCCCATGCGCCACCTTTACGAAGACGTCTATTACGTCCTGGAAGGCCACGGCTCGACCCGGGTGGAAACCCATGACGGGCAAAGCCACACCTTCGAATGGGGCCCCAAGAGCGTCTTCGCCCTGCCGGTCAACGCGCCGCACCAGATCTTCAACGGCTCCGGCCGGGAAGCGGCGCGCATCGCCTCGACCACCAACGCGGCGATGGTGATGAACCTCTATCATTCGGATTCCTTCGTCTTCGACAACGATCACTGGTTCGACGGCCGCGAAGGCGCCGAGGGCCGTTTTGCCGGTGACGGCGAGATGACGCCGATCCGCCCCGGGCGCATCCTGTGGGACACCAACTTCATCCCCGATGTCGGCGCCTTCGAGCTCAAGCCCTGGGACGCGCGCGGCGCCGGGTCGGGCAACATGCAGTTCATCCTGGCCGACGGCATCATGGGGGCCCATGCCTCGGAAATGCCGGTCGGGACCTACAAGAAGGGGCACCGGCACGGGCCCGGCCTGCACATCTTCATCGTGCACGGCACGGGCTATTCGCTCCTCTGGTATGAAGGCGACGAGGATTTCCAGCGCGTCGACTGGCGCCACGGCATGGTCTTCGCGCCGCCCGACCAGATGTTCCACCAGCACTTCGACACCTCGGCCGAGCCCGCCCGCTACCTCGCCATCGGCCTCGGCTCCAAGCGCTATCCGACGATCAGCCGCCGCCGGGTGGGATCGGAGAACAACCGCTCCGACGTTTCCATCAAGAAGGGCGGGCGCCAGATCGAATACGAAGACCAGGATGCGCGCATCCATGCCCTGTGGCTGTCGGAGATCGCCAAGACGGGCGTGAGCTCGAAGATGGGCAAGTTCTTCGACGAGGACGCCATCCTCAAGACGCTCAAGACCGACGCCGCCGAATAGAGGACCGATGAGCACCACCCCTCCCAACACGACCAGGGTCATCGACGTCGAGGGCAAGTCCAACGACGAGCTCAACTACCTGCTCGATCCCTATCTCACCTGGTCGCGCGGCGAAGGCATTCCGATCCACGAGGAGTTCTGCGTCGACCTCCATACCTTGGAGACCAAGCCCTGGGCCCGCATGGGCACCAATGGAGCGCTGGTGCACATGAAGGGGCGCGGCGACTTCATATCGATCTTTCTCTATGAACTGCCGCCCGGCGGCCAGAGCGCGCCGCAGCAGCACCTGTTCGAAGAGGTCATGCTGGTCGTCGAAGGCCACGGAAGCGCCAAGATCGAAACCCATGACGGGCAGACCCACAGCTTCGAATGGGGCCCCAACAGCCTGTTCTCGATCCCGCTCAACGCGCGCTATCAGCTGTTCAACGGCTCCGGCACGGAACCGGCGCGCATCGCCTCCACCAACGATCTGTGCGTCACCATGAACATGTTCCATGACGAAGATTTCATCTTCGCCAACGGGACCCGCTTTCCGGAACGCGAAGGCCCCGGCGATCCGGGCTGGTTCGCCGGCGACGGCGAATACGTGCCGTCCACCCGCGGGCGCCAGATGTGGGAAACCAACTTCGTACCCGACGTCACCGCCTTCCAGTTGCGCGGCTACGAAAGCCGCGGGGCGGGCAGCACCAACATCCAATTCTGCCTGGCCGACGGGCTGATGCATGCGCACACGTCCGAAATGACCGTCGGCACCTACAAGAAGGCCCACCGCCATCCGCCCGACTATCACGTGTTCATCGTCTCGGGCCACGGCTATTCGCTGTTCTGGTACGAGGGCGAGGACGACTACACCCGCTTCGACTGGGCCCATGGCTCGGTGTTCGCGCCGACCGATATGATCTTCCATCAGCACTTCAACGTAGCCGACGTGCCGGCGCGCTACTGTGCCACCGCCATGGGCTCGACCCGCTATCCCTTTACCGCGGAAAAGCGCGAGCTCAAGCTCGGCGTCGCCGTCAGCGTCAACGAGGAAGGCGGCTTCCAGATCGAATACGAGGACCAGGATCCCTACATCCACAACCTCTACCTGGAAGAGCTCGCCAAGAACGGCATCGAATGCCGCATGGGCGAATTCATGGACGATAGCGTCCTCACCAAGGGCAGGGGCTGAACCTCACCCCCATCGCGCACCCCTGTTGCGCGCCCCCCCTCTATCGTCATGCCCCGGTTTACCCGGGGCATCTCTGGACGGCGAGTGGATGCCCCGCATGAAGCGGGGCATGACGTTGATTGCCAAATCTATCCTCCGTCATCGCCCGGCTTGTCCGGGCGATCTGTCGACCCGCGACATCCGTGAATACCCCGGCCAAGCCGGGGCATGACGCAGGAAGGTGACCGAGGACGAAGGCCGGGCTAGAGATTTTTCAGGAAATCGAGCTTGTCCGACCAGGTCTTGCGCACCTCGTCGGCGTATTCCCGGCTGACCATGTTGACCGCCGGGAACTCGTCCTTCCAGTGGTAGGGCCGGACCGCGTAGATGATGGCGCGGCTGTTGGTCATGTCCCCCGCGGCGCGCCGTTCGGGCTGCAGCATGGGGTCGATATAGCCGGTCCAGCAGCCGTCGATGATGTCGGTCTGGGTCTTGGGATCCCAGCGGGTCGCCAGCGCCCACATCACCTCCGCCGGATTGGTGATGTCGATATCGTCATCGACGATGATGACGATGCGCCCGAGATAGGCCGATGATCCCGCCCCCGCCGCCACCAGGCCGGCCATCTTGGCGTGGCCCGCGTGAAGCTGCTCCAGCGCCACGATGCGGATGAACCGGGGCCCGCCGCCGGGCATGGTCCACACCCCCTTGATGCCGGGCACGCCCGCGGCCTCCAACTCGTCCCACAGGGAAGCCGCCCGGAAATGCGCCGAGCCCGCGGTGCCGAACCAGAAGCCCGGCAGGGTCGGGCGCACCGGGGGCGCTCCGACGATGATGGGATCGTCACGGTGGTAGACCGCCTTGACCTGCAAGACCGGTTCGGGGCGGGAGTTGGATGCGTAATAGCCGGGCCACTCGCCGAACGGCCCCTCATCCACCGCGATCTCGTCGGGCGGCGGCATGAAGCCTTCGAAGACGATCTCCGACGCGGCGGGGAACGGCAGGCCGGTGTGCTTGCCGTCCACCAGCTCGATGGGACGGCCCAATCGCGCGCCGGCGACGGCGAATTCGGAGACCCCGGACGCCGCCGTCGAGGCCGCCGCCGCCCCCAGCACCGGCGCTTGGCCGACGCTGACCACCATCGGACAGGCTTCCCCCCGGGCCCAGTATTTGCGGCGGATCACGTCGCCATGCTTGCCCGGTTCGATGAACGGCGTCAGCGTCGTCTTGTCGTGGACCATCACCCGATAGGTCCCGGCATTGACCCAGCCGGTGTCCGGATCCTTGGTGATGACCATGCATTCGGTGCCGATGTAATCGCCGCCGTCGCCCTGGTGCCATTTGGGCGTCGGAAAGGCGAGGGTATCGACCGCGTCGCCTTCCATGACGTTCTCCAGCACCGGGCCGCTCTCCACCGTCACCGGATCGATCGGCTCATGGTGCTGACGCCGGTGCTTGCGGTAGGTCTCGACCTGCTCCAGTCCCTTCTTGCCGGTGGAAAACACCTGGGAGGAGCGCACGTTGACCGCCACCCGGAAACCTTCGGGATAACCCTTGATGTTGTCGAAGACGATGACCGGCGGCTCTTCCCTCTCCAGGCTGAGCTCATAGAGCGCCCCGATCTCCTGGTTGGTGTCCGCCCCCTGCACCACTTCCAGATTGTCGATCTCGGCGGACAGCTCCAGGCACCGGCGCAGGTCGCCGAGTGCCTCCATCCGCATCGCCTCTTCGTTACTGGACGCCATGGTTCTCCCTCATCCCCCTGGCCGGCCCGCGGCCCTGATCTTGGCCCCAGGGTACCATCGGCAAGGCCGCTGTTATAGCCCCGTCGGCGCACCGCTCTCTGGAACCTGGGACAAAAAATCAAGGGCATTTCTGAATTTCGAAACTCGTTTGTTTTTGTCCCCCGATGGCCTATCCTTGAAGCGAAAAATTTCCCTGCAAAAGCGGCGTCGAGGGCCGGCGAGGCCGTGGCCCACGGGGACCGAAGCAGGACCTGGAAGCGGGATACGCGGGACGGCAGCCCATGAGTGAAACCGGCGAACGCTTGAGCGAATTGGAAGACGAACTCGCCAGGTTCCACTTGCGCGGCCAGTGGCAGGGCGACCCGCAGCGCGCCATGAAGGTCACGGAAAGCGCCGAGCACGGCATCTCCGCCGAGCCGGTCGCCGCCGCCAAGCCGCATCTCTGGCGGTGGGCGGAAATCGAGCCGCTGCTGCAAAAGGCGCTCGACGCGATGTCGGAAAGCAAGACCGCGCGGCGGACCTTGGTGATGTCCAATCCGGGATTGCCGCGCGGCACCACCCAAAACCTGCTCACCTCGATCCAGATCATCCATGCGGGCGAAACCGCCTGGGTCCACCGCCACACCATCACGGCGCTGCGCTTCGTGATCCAGGGCGGGCGGGAAATGTTCACCGTGGTCGACGGCGAACCGCTGATGATGGAACCCTATGACCTGATCCTGACCCCCGGCTGGACCTGGCACGACCACCATAACGAGACCGACCGGCCGGCGATCTGGCTGGATGCCCTGGATGTGCCCTTGATGCACAACCTCAACCAGATCTTCTATGAGGAACCGGCGGCCAAGCAGCAGAACCGCCGGGCCGGGCCGTCGGCGCCCCCGCCCCTGTTGCGCAAGACCTGGGAGGCGAATGGTGCCGCCGCCCGGCCGCTGCGCTACCCGTGGTCGGAGACCCTGGCGGCGCTCGACGCCCAGGATGAAACCGACGGCAGCCCCTATGACGGCATCGCCC
>JAOTVC010000108.1 GCA_029863585.1 Alphaproteobacteria bacterium
GCGCTGATCATCATGGCCGATCCGATGCGGCTGCTCTTCCTTTTCGGAGGCGTCATCATCGGCCTGATCCTGGGTGTGATCCCGGGCCTCGGCGGTCTCGTCGGCATGGCCTTGCTGCTTCCCTTCACATTCGACATGGACAAGTTCGCGGCCTTCGCGTTCCTGCTGGGAATGGGATCGGTGACGACGACATCGGATACCATTCCGGCGGTCCTGTTCGGTGTGCCGGGAACGACGGGATCGGCCGCGACCATCCTTGACGGTCATCCAATGGCCCGAAACGGTGAGGCCGGAAGAGCGTTCGGCGCGGCCTACACGGCATCGATGCTGGGCGGCATCTTCGGGGCCTTGCTGCTGGCGGTGTCCATTCCCATCCTGCGCCCGGTCATGCTTTATTTGGGATCGCCGGAACTGTTGTCCTTCTCAGTGTTCGGCCTGTCCATGGTCGCGGTGCTGTCCGGTTCCTCGCCCATGCGCGGCGTCGCCGCGGCCTGCATCGGCCTGTTGATCGCCATGATCGGCTCCGACCCACAGACCGGCACCCTTCGCTGGACCTTGGACTCCCTTTACCTTTGGGACGGACTACCCATCGTGCCCGTCACCATCGGCTTGTTCGCGCTGCCCGAACTGGCGGACATGGCGATCACCCGATCGTCCATCGCCACCGAATCGGAAGCAGCAGATATGGATACCCATACGGGTCAATGGCAGGGTGTCCGAGATACCTTCACCCATTGGTGGCTGGTCATTCGCGTGGCTTGGCTGGGTGCGGCGCTGGGCGCCATTCCCGGCCTGGGGGCCGCAATCGTCGACTGGGTGGCTTACGGTCACGCCGCGCGCACCGAACCTGGTGCCGCGGAGACCTTCGGCAAGGGCGACGTGCGCGGCGTTCTGGCCTCTGAAGGGTCCAACAACGCCAAGGAGGGCGGCGCCCTTGTGCCCACCATCGCCTTCGGCGTGCCGGGTTCCGCCTCCATGGCGATCCTGTTGGGTGCCTTCCTGATCCACGGCCTGATTCCGGGCCCGGACATGTTGACCAAGCACTTGGACGTCACTTACTCGATGGTGTGGTCTGTTGCCATCGCCAACATTCTTGGTGCGGGGCTTTGCTTCGCTTTTTCCAACCAGTTCGCCAAGATTGCCTTGCTGCGTTACACCATTATCATGCCGTTGATCCTGGCGGTGGTGTTCATCGGCGCCTTCCAGGGTTCGCGCCAGTGGGGTGATATTTACGCGCTGCTGATTTTCGGCACCGTCGGATGGTGCATGAAGCGACTCCAGTGGCCGCGGCCCCCGGTGATCCTGGGTGTGGTGCTGGGTGACATCGTCGAGCGCTACATGTTCATCTCGGTGGAACGGTACGGGACGGAATGGTTGTTCCCGACCTCGTTCGCAAACGTTCGCTACGTCGTGATCTTCATGTTCCTGCTGTCGATTTACGGCCTGACGCGCCCGCTCATGAAGGAGTGGCGGATGTCTGGCGGTGCGTCAGGAATCATTTCCGAGTTCACGGCTAAGCCGAAGCTCAACCTGCAGACGCTATTCTACATTTTCTACATGGGCATATTCGGTTGGGCGATGTATGAAGCGTCGACCTGGAATCACGATGCGCGCATCGTGCCCCAGATCGTAGGCTTCTTCGGTCTCGCGGTCATCGCGCTTAGCATGCTGAACTACACTTTCCGCGAGGAGGTAGTGCATGAAGAGGGTTCTGCCGAGGCCCAGGTGAAAAAGACGCTCCATCTCGACCTCACGGTCCGCGGGCCGAAGATGGAACCAAAGGTCCTGGCGACCCGGGCGTTGACTTATGCGGCGTGGCTGTTGGCTTTCCTGTTGTCGTCGGCTTTGGTGGGGATCCTCTTCACGGTGTTCCTGTTCGTGATCGCTTACATGCGGATCGAGGGCAGGGAACCTTGGAAGATGACCATCCTTTGCGCGATCGCCTTGTTCGCGTTCGCCGGCCTGCTTTTCGACGAACTCCTGGCACTGCCATGGCCGCAGGCGGAAATCGCCGATGTCTACGTGGTGACCAAGGAAGCCTTGCTCGACCAGTGGAACAAGTGGTTCCTGAAGTAAGCCAGTAATGCAAACATCCAACTCGAAAGGGCGGGATTCGATCCCGCCCTTTTTTTGGCCTAGGTGATCTCGTCGGGCGATGGTGGATCCCCGGCGCCGGCGCCCCGGTCAGGGATGAACGGTTTCCGTGAACCAGTCGGTAGGCAACTCGTTGCCGGCGCCTTCTTCCTTCGCGCGGCGGTAAATCACCGAACCGGCGGCGGCGAATTGATACCCCAGGCCCAGATTGTTGAGGAAGCAAGTCACTTCGCGGTCGTTTTCCCGTCCCTTGACGTCGCCGTTGATCAATTCGGGCAAGGTTGGGAAAGAGTCGAAATCGAGGTCCTTGGCGGTCTCCCAGGACTTCTGCTCGTTCTCTTCGTAGTTTTGCGCCCCCTTCGAGACGACGATGATGGGTTCGGTGTCGTGGGTGTGGATGGCGACTCGGTCGGCGGCGCGGACGGCGGCGACGTCGATTTCGGGCTTCTTGATGGAGGAAAGATGCATGCCTTCCTCGATCCAGTCGGCGAAGAAGATCGGGTCGATGGAGTTGGTTCCGCACATGGCGATGTCGACGCCGCGCATGGCCTCCTCGGCATGGTCGACGGGGGTTACGGGGACCTCCAGAACCTCGCTCATGCGCGCAGAGAACGCTTCCCGATTGTCCTTGTTGGGCGAGAAGCAGCGAATTTCCTTGATGTCGCGCACGGCGCAGGCGGCGGCAAGCTGGGTCTCGGCCTGCCAGCCGGAGCCCAGGAGCCCCACGGTTTCGGCGTCCTGGCGCGCCATGTACTTGACGCCGAGGCCGTTGGTGGCGCCTACCCGGATGTGCTGCAGCACGCCATCGGGGAAAATCGCCAACGGCTCGCCGTTATCGGTGGAAAACAGCAGCACCAGCCCGACATAGCGGTCGTTGGGGGCGGCGGGAACCTTCACCCGGCGCTGGGTATTGCCGACCATGGGGTTGGTGACGATATCGGAATTGATCCGGATGGCGCCGATGCCGAGCTTGGGCACCACCCCATCCATCGATTTCAGCCCGTAGACGGCATCGTCGGAGTAGCTGGTGGGCGCGATGCAATCCGAGCGCGTGCGGCTGATGCCGCGGCCCGCCGCAAGTTCTACATAGGCCTCCTCCAGGACGGCTATGCAGTCGGGCATGGAGAGCAGGCGCTCGACGTCATCATTGGATAGGATCAAGGTCATTGGGGCCTCCCTGGACGTTTATTGGCAACGAAAAACGGGCCCGGGGGAAGTCCCGGGCCCGCTCTTATAACAGTTTTGACTGTGGCGACGCTATTTGCACTCGATGGTCTTGGGCTCGTTGTTCTTGCCCGGCTTGTAGTCGATGTCGCAGGCCATGCCCACCGCGAGCGCCTTGCGTTTGGCGTTCTTGCCGCCGATCTGGATCTTGGTGCGGGAACCGGAAATCTTGGCCTTGATGGTCTTGGAACCGTGCATGAAGGATATCCAGCGTCCGTCCGGCGATTTGGTCAGGAGCTTGGCGCCGAGCACCTTGTTGGAGGGCGCCTTGACGTTGAGGATCTCGCGCACCAGGGCGACCACCTCGGGCGGCTGATCGAGGGCCAGGCGCACCTTCTTGGCGACTTCGGCCCCGCTCAACGGTTCCAGCGGCCTGCCCGACTTTTCGGCCTGGACCTGCAGGGATTTGTCGGCCATGGACTTATCGTATGCGGTGCGCAGGGCCGCCAACCGGTCGGCGGGGATTGCCGGCGGGCCCGCCGTGAAGCGCGCGAGGTCCGCCTGGGAGCCGATCAGCGCGGCGATCGCCTTGGCGTCCTTGCCGGTGACGACGTCGATCAGCTGAGGCGCTTCCTTCATCGGCTTGCCGCCGATGATCGCAAGGAACTTGCCGTAGCCGTTCTTGACGAACAGTTCCGCCGACGACAGCGACCCCACCGCGGCATGGATCTCACCCCGGCGCATCGCCAGTTCCGATTGGGTCCCGCGATAGCCCAGGATCATCTTGTATTTCCAGCCAAGGACCTTGGCCAGCATTTGGGTGTCGTTATAGCCCGAGGTGCCGACGCCGGAGGAAGAGAACCGCCAGGTCTTGGGGCCCTTCAACTCTTCCAGGGACTTGGGACCGCCGTTGGTGGCCGCCATGACGACCCGCGGATCCGAGGCCGCTTTGCCGATCCAGGACATCTTGGCAAGATCGAACTTGATGCCCGGTTGCCCGATCACCTGGGAATAGATCAGGCCGGTGTTGAAGATGCCGATCGTCTGGCCGTTGGGCTTCGAATTATAGATCAGGTTGGCGCCGATCTTGTGGCCGCCCCCCGGCTTGTTCACGACGACGAAGGTGGAACCGGGGAGGTACTTTTCCATGAACTTGCCAACCAGGCGACCATAGAAATCGTATCCGCCGCCCGGCGAGGTGGCGACGATATAAGTCACCGTCTTCCCCTTGTAGAAAGCGGCGCCGTCGGCGGCTTGTGCTGGCGGCGCTCCGAGGGCCAGCAGGATGGCGGTGACCCCGCCGCCCGCGCCACGGGCCAGGCTTCGAAGATTTGTCTTGTCTCTCAACATGTGTGTCCCCTTTCCAAATGACCCGCAGACCGTGCCGCGGGCAAGAAACCGGTTCGCTTTACCCCAGCATGGCTAGATTCAGGCGAAGATTAAGATTGCCTGCCGCGGCGGGTGACTAAGCGAGCTATAGCGTTAATCCATATAATACCCTGGCAGACAAGATTGGGCAAAATATGGCAAGAACGCGACCGCGCCCGAGGGCATCGATATCCTTGCCGTATAAAAGAAAAGGGCGGGCCGAGGGGGCCCGCCCGAGCAATGCAAGGTGCAGGTTTACTTGCACGAAACCTTCTTTAATTCCATGCCCTTCTTCTTGCTGCTGGTCGCGCCTTCACACGTCATGCCGGCCTTGAGCTTGGCACGATCCTCGTCGCACTTGCCGCCGATGCAGACATTGGTGCGGGAACCAGAGATGAAGTAGGTCTTGCCGCCGATCACGATCGAACGGCCTTCCCTCTTGACGCCTTCGATCTTGCCCTTGACGTCGGCGGCCTGCGCCGTGTTGGAAGGCAGGCTGGTCATGCCGAAAACCATGGTCAGAGCGATCGCAGAGGTGATTGCAACAGTGGATAATTTCATTCTTAAAGTCCTCCTGAGACTTCCTATTTTAGGGTCAGTGCGGCCGAAGGGCCGACATGCACATGATGCCGGCCGGTCTCTTTGTCGCTGGTGGCTCTTGACAGGCCCTTAGCGTCATCTCCGGCACCAATGCACACCATTTTGATGCCTCTTGGAGGGAATGGCAACCCTGCAATTTCAATCGCTTAGGTAGGTATCGATGATGTATTTGGTGATGTGTCCTTCCCAAATTACCTGTGACAGAAGGATGACCAGAACGAAATACATCGACACCCAGACGCCGCCGGTAATCATCAGGCTCGTCTTCAATGATTCCTTTGCGTAGTAGCGCAGGAACAGAAACAGGAAAATGGGCGCGCCGATCCAGAATCCGAAGAACAGGACCATCGCCAGGAGGAAGAAGAAATAACCGAAGAGGATGAGTTCCTGGCGGTTGCGGCTCTTCGCCACCAGGGAATGGTCCTCCACCAGGGTTTCGACCTTTTCTTTGGCGTAATCGAGTTCCAACCCCCCGGTATGTTCGGACAATTCGGCCATGTACTTCTCGAAATCCGTCCTTGGGTCGATGTCGCCCTTGGCCGACATGAAATCCTTGATGTCGATGGTGATCTGCAGCAGCGACAGAGCCATGCCCGGGAAGCCGATCACGAAGGGCAGGAAATTGGCGGGCCAGGAATAGCCCCAGGCGACATAGACCATAACGGCGAAGATCGAGAACATGAGCATGGAGAACAAGGTTCGCCCATGCAGTAGCGCCTGCACGATTGTGGTTTCCGTGCGGTCCCTTCCGTCAGATGGAGACATTGGGTTGGCTCCGTTTGCGGTTGTCGATAAAGCCGCGGTAAACGGCGTAGGCGATGGTGATGACGATCAGGCTTATCAGGATCAGCGAGAGCGGACGCAGGAAGAAGTCCCAGCGCCACAGCGCCCAGGCCTTGTGCAGCGATTCCTCCGCAATCTTGCCCAGCACGATGCCGATCGCGAACGGCGGGCGGGGCCAGTCGTATTTCAACAGTCCGTAGCCCACGACGCTGAGAATGCCCAGCAGCACCAGGTTTTCCCATTGTCCCTTGGCCAGTAGGGTTCCGAGCACGGTAATGATCAACACCACCGGGATCAGGATGCCGCCTCGGAGGAAGGTCAGCATCGCCACCCAGCGGGTGATGAACAGCAAGATCACCACGGCGGCGATGTTGGAGATCACCAGGGCCCAGATCAGGATCCACACCAGGTCGAGTTCCTGCACCAGCATCATCGGTCCAGGTTGGATGCCGAGGATCAGCCAAGCGCCCAACAGAATCGCCATGCCAGAGGAACCGGGAACGCCGAAGAACAAGGTGGGGAGCAGCGATCCGCCTTCCTTGGAATTGGTCGCGGATTCCGGTGCGACGACGCCGCGCACATCGCCCTTGCCGAAGGTTTCCGGATTCTTCGAGCTCTGCACCGCGTGGCCGTAGCAGATCCAGGCCGCTGCGGACCCGCCCAGTCCCGGCAGGATGCCGATGAAGGCGCCGATGGCGGAACACCGGAGCACCAGCCACCAATGGCGGAAGGTGATCGCGCATCCCTTGAGCTGGGCGCGCACCCCGGTTTGGGCCATTTCCTTGGAAACCGCGGAGATCGAGCCGCCCTTGACGCCGAGATGGATCATCTCGGGCACGGCGAACAGGGCGAGGACCGCGGTGATCAAATCCATGCCGTCCCACAGGAACAGGAATTCGTCGGAATAGCGTGCGATGCCGGTCTGCGGGTCCATGCCGACGAAGGCCAGCATCATGCCGTAGAGGCCGACCACCAAGCCCTTGAAGATGGCCGAGCCCGAGACGAAGGCGACGAAGGTGATGCCGAGCAGGGCCAGGAAGAAAAATTCAGCCGGGCTGAACTTGAGGACGATGGGCTCTATGACCGGGATGAGCACGGCCAGCACAACGGCTCCGATGATGCCGCCAATGCCCGACGCCATCAGGCTGGCGCCGAGAGCGACGCCGGCTTCGCCCTTCTTGGCCATGGGATAGCCGTCGACGATGGTGGCGGCATCGTCGCCGGTGCCAGGAACCCCGAATAGGATCGAGGAGATCTGCCCGGCGGTCCCGGTCACGGCGTGCATTGATAACAGGAACACGGCCCCGGCGATGACCGGTTGCCCGAACACGAACGGGATGGTGACGGCGATGGCCAAACGGCCGCCGAGACCGGGCACAGCGCCGAAGAATATGCCGATGCAGGTGCCGAGCATCAGCATCCACATCGCATACCCCGATGTCAGCAGCTGAACAAAGGTGCTCAGCATGATATCGATCATTGGTCCCCACCATCCCTGTTTGGCCGCATAGGGCCTTTTGCCTCCGGGGACTGACGCCCCGTTTCTTTCCGATCACGAGCATCCGCCTAAATCCGAAACCGGTCGGTGTCCGGCTTCGGATCCGGCGGCCGCCTCCTAGACTTTCAAATCTTCGAAGCCTTTGGCGTTTTCCAATTGCTCGAACCAATCGAAGCCCATTTTCTTAATGATCCGGCTGTTGACGACGACCACGCGCGCTTCCTTGTCCGGATCCGCGTTGAAACGCTGGTGGATGACATAGGGCGGCACGTAAACGAAATCGCCTTCCTTCCACTCGTATTTGGTGGGTTCGGACTTCCATTCCCACTCGAACTCGTCCTTGCAGTCGAAATCGACGTCCCAATGCAGATCATAGCCGCGGCCTTCAACCACGTAGGCGATTTCTTCCGTCAGATGGCGGGACTTGCCCGTCGCCTGGCCCGCTTCGAGGAATTGCATATACGAATCGATACACATCTCCATGGTGTTCATCTTTTCGTGGATGATGTGCTTGATCAGGCCGTCGGGAGAGCGCTCCATCGGCATTTCATTGGCCTTGACCACGTTTTTCATCTTCTGCTTGTAGGAGTCGCGGAAATCTGCCGATTCCCGCAAGCCTTCCAGATAGAAGCTGCATTCCTTGTCGGAAACCCGGGATTTTACTTTTTCGTCATCAAAGGCCATTTGGCTTCGTCTCCCCTTGTCATGTCATTCAGGCATCAGCACTCGGGCCGGAAGGGGCCCTGATATCGGCTTGTTGATTCGCGATAAAAGCGTCGGCCGACTCGATCGATCCCCCAATATCTTCGCGGCGCCGGCGGCGCCCTCCGCCCGTCCCGGATAGGGTTAACGAGCTGGTAGGTGTTTGGAGGTACTAAATAGCGGATTCACTGGCTTCGGGCCAGGGGATTCTCGGCGCAAGCGCCGGTTTCCCCAGGCGCAAAGCGAGAGAATCAGGGGCCCAGAGGGGACCCGCCCGCGGCCCTTCCGGGAGGGTAGAGCAGCCGCGGTGCGGAGCCGCATGGGCCTCGCGGGGATCGGATATTGCTTAAAATTCGATGCAATTCCGGTCACCGGGACTTGCGTGGCGGTGGCGGGATTGTTACCGTCTTGGGACGTTCCGGGTGGTGCGCAAGCAGGGAAGTGCCGTGACCCGGGCGGTGCGTGAGGAAAACAATTGCCAGGGTGTGGCTGACGCTGCTGGTTGAGCTTTTGCCGAGAGGACCGTGTTGGCAGGCGGGGTCCCCCGGCCTTGGGGAGAAGCAGTGAAGGACGCGAACGGGAGGAGGGCCGAAGTGCGCAGCACTACGGCGCGAGCTGGGTCGTCACCCACGGGGTTAAGGGAATTCTTGACCCGGGTGTTCCCAGAAAGACAATTGATTTTCCGGACGGATGGCCGGGTGCGGCTGATGTCGCTCTCTACCGGCGTGCAGGCAGTGGCGGCCGTCGTCGGCCTGTGCGCCCTGGGATGGGCGGGCAACAACCTGATCGGCGAATCCCCCTTCGAAAAAGCCTTGGCGAGCAAGGATCGCGAGATCGCCAGGGTTGCCGCGGCCTATACTGAGCTCAAGGCCAATGTCGGAAAGTCCGAAACCCGCTTCCGCACGGTGGCCCGGACCCTTGAGGCCAAACATGCCTATTTGATGGCACTGCTCGACCGCAGGACCGCTGCCGGGGCCACGTTGAAGGCCCATACCGGGGAGCGCGATTCCGACGATCCGGCCCTCAAGCGAATCGAAAGTTCCCGACGGGCGCTGCTGGCCCAGCTCGGGGCGTTGGAAATGGTCCTTCAGAACCCCAATAACCGGGCAGGGGATCGTAAAGGGGCGGCAAATTCGGGCCGCCATGTCCGGACCGATGTAGAATTGGCCCGAGCCCGGCGTGAACACAGGCGCCTGGTGGCACGGATCGAGAAGCTGGAAGATCGGCTTCTCGACGTCAATGGTTCGCAACGCGGCGTCATGGATTTCCTGGCCGCCCAGAGCATCGACGATTTCGCCCGGGCCAAGAAGCTGGTGGCGATGTCGGGACTCGATGTCGATGCCATGCTCGCCAAGATGGGGAATCCCGACACCAGCGCCCAGGGTGGCCCGTTTGTCGCGGTGTCGGCGGATACCGCGTTGGCCAAGAGAGTGCCCCTGGCGGTTGGCGTGATCGATCATCAGCTGGACCGCTGGGAGACCCTATCGGCCCTGATCAGCCGCCTTCCCCTGAGCGCGCCGGCGGACGATTACTACGTGTCCAGCAAGTTCGGCCGGCGCCGGGATCCGATGAACCGCCGTTGGGCGATGCATTACGGGGTGGACCTGGCCGGGCCGCATCGGTCCCCGGTTCTGGCGACGGCGCCGGGCGTCGTGGTGAAGGCCGGCTGGAAGGGGCATTACGGCCGGGTGGTGGAGGTCGACCATGGCCTCGGTATCCGGACCCGCTACGGGCACCTTCGCAAGATCCTGGTGGAGCGCGGTCAAAAGGTCGACTTCCGTCACAAGATCGGACAGATGGGCAGTTCCGGACGGTCGACCGGAACCCATGTGCATTATGAAATCCTGGTCGACGGCAAGCCGGTCAACCCTGCCAAATTCATGAAAGCAGGCAGACATGTTCTCGAAGGATACTAAGGACACCCCCAAAGGCGCGGTCAAGGTGCCCTCGATCATCAGCGCCAACTTGAGAATCGTGGGAGACCTGGTCTCGGAAGGGGACGTGCAGGTCGACGGCGTGGTCGAGGGCGATGTCAGGGCACGTTCCCTGACCTTGAGCGAGGGCGCCGTGGTCAAGGGCCAAATCGATGCCGATGAGGTCCGGATTCGGGGCACCGTGGAGGGGCAGATCAGCGCCGCCCATGTGGAGCTCGGCCGCACCGCCCGGGTCTCGGGCGATGTCCTCCATGATGTTCTTGCGATCGAAGCCGGCGCCTTTATCGACGGCCATTGCCGCCATAAACCCGATGGTCCCAGGGTCGCCCTGCCGGGCCCCGGACCGCAGGATGCCGAGACCGACCGTCCCGCCGCCGTCTCTCTCTAACCGTATGTTGCAATCCGCCGGCGTTCCGGCCTAGTCCGCGCGCGTGTCGGCGGCGGCGCGTCTCAGCGTATCGGTGAAGGTCGCGGGATCGACGTTGCCGCCCGATGCCACCACGGCGACAGTCTTCCCCGCGACGTCGAAGGCCGGACCAAGCGCGCCGGAGATCAGGGCGGCCAGGGCGATGGCTCCAGACGGCTCCAGCACCAGCTTGAATTCGGCGAAGGCGGCATAAACGCCGGTACAGACCGTATCGTCGTCGAGGACGAGCGCGCCGTCGACCAGGCCGGCGTTTATCGGGAAGGTCAGCTTGCCGGGTGCCTCGGCGGTCAGGGCATCGCAGAACGTGGTCTTGTGCCCGGGGCCGAGATCGTTGAAAACCCGCTCCCCCGCGGCGAAGGAGCGCCGCGTGTCGTCGTAGCCGGCGGGCTCCACCGTGAAGACGCGGCAGTCGGCGGCCGATCCCTTGATCGCGGTGGCGATGCCCGCGGTCAGCCCACCCCCGCCGCATGGGATCAGCACCGCGTCGGGAACCGCGTCTTGGGCCTTGCCCTGGTCCAGGATTTCGAGGCCGATGGTTCCCTGGCCGGCAATCACGCGCGCGTCGTCGAACGGCGGAACGATCACGGCGCCGCGCTCGTCCGCAATGGCCTGGGCGACGGCCACCCGGTCGTCGGCGTCGCGGTCGTAGAAGGCCAGTTCCGCACCCCAGGCTTCGGTGTTGCGGCGCTTGATGTCGGGGATATCCTTGGGAACGACGATCACCGCCTTGGTGCCGACCAGCCGTGCCGCCGCGGCGACTCCCTGGGCGTGATTACCGCTGGAATAGGCGACGACACCCCGGCTGCGTTCTTCGCGGTCGAACTGACTGATGCGGTTATAGGCGCCGCGGAACTTGAAGGAGCCCGTGCGCTGGAGGCATTCGGCCTTGATCAGGACGCGGCAGCCGAGGCGATCGTTGAGTAGCGGTGATTCCAGCAAGGGCGTCATCACCGCCTTCCCCGCAAGACGCCGCGCCGCCGCGGCGATGTCGTTCACGTCCACTGTCACAGGTTGCCCCCTTCGCCCGGTTCCGCCGGCGGGCCGCAAAGGCGTCATGCCCTGTACAGCGGCGCCGCTCCCCGCCATACTGCGCGGCCCTGAGGGGGCTCTGCAAGGGGGCGTCGGTCCGTGGCCGTTCAGAAATTGGATGCGGGGAATCCAGTCTCCCGCTCGATCGATGCCATCAACGGCACGATCGGCCGGGCGGTGGCGTGGTGTGCGCTGGCCCTCGTTCTGGTTCAGTTCATCGCCGTGGTGCAGCGCTACGTTTTCGGCATCGGCTGGATCTGGGTGGAAGAATCGATCGTCTACCTCCACGCGACCCTGTTCATGGCGGGCGCCGCCTATACGCTTTTGGAGGACGGTCACGTCAGGGTCGATATCTTCTACGCCGATGCGTCGGTCGCGGCGCGCGCCTGGATCGATTTATTGGGCACGGTTTTTTTTCTGTGGCCCGTCTCCGTCCTGATCTTCGCCAAGGGCTGGCCCTACGTCGCCGCGAGTTGGGCGGTTTGGGAGGGCTCGCCCGAGACCAGCGGCATTCCCGCGGTGTTCCTGCTGAAATCCCTGCTCCTTGTCTTCGCCGCCTTGATCGCCCTGCAGGGCCTCTCCATGGCTGCTGCTTCGATCAAGGCGATCAGGGATGGCGCCCATGTGGAACCACGCGCGTCCGGCCCCAACGGTGACGAGACGTGAGTACCGTCTTTGCCCTTGCGCTGTTTGCCTTCACTTGTGGGCTCATCATGGCGGGCTATCCGGTGGCGTTCACCCTGGCGGGTTCGGCGCTGATCTTCGCCTGCCTTGGCAATCTTTTCGGGGTGTTCGATTTCGGCCTTCTCGGCGCCTTCGGGCAGCAGATTTTCGGGCGCATGACCAATCCGGTGCTGATCGCCGTGCCGTTGTTCGTTTTCATGGGGGTGATGCTGGAGCGGTCGAAAGTGGCCGAGGAACTGCTGGATGCCATGGGGCGCCTGTTCGGAAGATTGCGCGGCGGGCTCGGCATTTCCGTCACCTGCGTCGGGGCCTTGCTGGCGGCATCCACCGGCATCGTCGGCGCCACAGTGGTGACCATGGGCCTCTTGGCGCTGCCGACCATGCTGCGGCGCGGCTACGATCCGGCCCTGGCCGCCGGTTCGATTTGCGCCGCCGGGACGCTGGGACAGATCATTCCGCCTTCCATCGTTCTGGTGCTGCTGGGCGAGGTGTTGTCTTCGGCCTACCAGCGGGCGCAGTTCCTGAAAGGAAATTTTTCGCCGGAAACGGTTTCGGTGGGCGATCTCTTCGCCGGCGCGCTGATCCCCGGCCTGCTTCTTGTCGGCCTTTACATCGTCTATCAGGCGGGAATGGCCTGGCTCAGGCCCGCCGCCGCGCCGGCGTTTCCGAAAGACGCAGGGGTGGCGGACGGTACAGGCGAGGGGAGGGGCGCCGTTGCCGGCATCCTGGCTGCGTTGGTGCCACCCGCCCTCTTAATCGTCGCCGTCCTGGGCTCGATCCTGGGCGGCATCGCGACGCCGACCGAGGCTGCCGCGGTAGGGGGCGTCGGCGCCACCCTGCTTGCCGCCTACCGGCTCGATCCCGGCGCGCGGCCCGCGGTTTTCGCCGCAATTGCATCAATGGCGGGCCTGTTGGCGCTGGCGGCCATTTTCGACCTCCGCCTGGGCCGCGCCGTCATTCCGGCCTGGGACATGCTGGGGATCGCGGCGGGGGGCCTGTTGTCGGCGGTTCTGATCTGGGGGGTGATGGAGGCGTTCCGGCGCTGTCACCGTGCCGCCGTCCTGCGCGAGGTGATGGAGGGAACCCTCAAGATTACCGCCATGGTGTTCGTGATCTTGATCGGCGCCGCTCTT
>JAOTVC010000004.1 GCA_029863585.1 Alphaproteobacteria bacterium
CAGCCGATGCAGGCGCGATAGAGCGCTTCGGCGTCCTTGACCGTGATTCTCTGGCCGTTGGAGCCGCTGATCGGCGTGTCGTCGTCGATGACATCGGGCGGCGGGGCATCGTCGGTGGTGCGCGTCACCGCCATTTCCGCCATTTCCCGCAGGCGCCCGGCATCGACCTTGGCGGCATCGAAGCGGGCCGGGAAGCCGATGTCTTCGTAAAGCGCCATGATCGCATCGACGATGCGGTCCTTCAGGCTATTAGTATCGCCTTCGGTCGCTGTTCCCAGAGCCTGGGCCAGGAGTGCCAGCTTTTCCGGAAACCGATCACCCAGATAGGCGGTGGCGCGGGGCATGATGGTGCCGACGCCGAGACCGTGGTTGACCGAGAAGGTTTCCTCCAGCGGCCGCGACAGCCGGTGGCCGAGGCCCAGCTTGGCCGCGCCGCAGGCGAGGTTGGCCATGGTCGCGGCCACGAGGTGTTCGGCCCGCGCGGCCTGTTGATTCTCCAGGATCGATCCCCGGACCGATGCCACCAGGGACCGGATGGCGCCGAGCGCGATGGCGTCGGTCAGCGGCGTCGCCACGGTGGACAGCACCGCCTCCACCGCGTGGGTGAGCGCATCGGCGGCGGAGATCGCCGATAGCGCGGGCGGGATGTTTTCCAGGACGACCGGGTCGAGGATGGCGGTGCGGGCGAAGGCCCGGGGGCTCGCGAAGGTGAACTTGCCGCCATTGATGTCGTCCTTGACGATGGTGCTGGGCGAGACCTCGGTCCCCGATCCCGCCGTCGTCGGCACCAGGGCCATGGGCAGGGCGGGGCGTTTGATATTGGCGCTTTTCTCGAGCGGGCGGATCTCCGTCCCGTTGGGCACCAGGGTCGCGATGCCCTTGGCGCAGCACATGATGGAGCCGCCGCCGATGCCGAGGACGCCGTCGAGGCCGTCCGCCTTGACGCGCTCGGCCTGCGCCTGGATGTGGCTGGCGCGGGCATCGATCAGGCAGCCGTCGAACACCGCGATGGGCAGCCCGGCGCTCTCCAGCCGATCGAGGGTTTCCCGGAAGAAGGCCTGGCCGGCGATGATATCGTCGGTGACGATCAGCGGCCGGGCAACGCCGATCGCCGCAAGCTCATCCGGCAGGCGGGCGAGGGCACCCGGGCCATGGACCAGCTTGACGGGGTTGAAATAGCTCGCGGCCACGGGCCCGGCCTCAGGATCCGATATCGGCGTACTTGCCCCGGAAATAGCCGAGCGGCGCACCGTCGCCCTGGCGGCTCGCCACCGCCTCGCCGAGGACGATCACGTGGTCGCCCACTTCCACGGTCTTGGCGACGCGGAATTCCGCCGCCGCCAATGCGCCCGTGATCAGGGGCACGCCGAGGGTGCCTTCCGAATGATCGATCTCGGCAAACTTGTCGGGGGTCTTGGAGGCGAAGGTGTTGGAGACCGTCTCCTGGTCGCGGGCCAGGATGTTCAGGGCGAAGGCGCCGGTTTCCAAGAGCGGAGCCAGGGTCGCCGATCCCTTGTCGACGCAGGCGAGGAAGGTCGGCGGCTCCAGGCACACGCAGGAAACGGCGTTCATGGTCAGCCCGAAGAGCGTTCCATCCTTGCCCTTCGTGGTCAGCACTACGACGCCGGTTGCGAAGCTGGCCGCGAAATCGCGGAGTTGGTCCTTGCCGATGGGCGGTTGTATGGCGCTTGCATCTTCCTGGCTCACGTCTTCCCCTCAATCCTCTTTCAGGAAGCGGATCACTTCGCGGTTGAAGTCATCGGCGCATTCGATATTGCCCATATGGGCGGCGTTTTCAAAGACGTAGAGTTCCGCATCCGGAATCCGTGCGACCAGATCATCGGCATAGCCGGGCAGCCTGAGCGGATCTTTCGCCCCCGCCATCACCAGGGTGGGCACCCGGATCTTCGAATAATCGAGCGATTCGCGTTCGCTGCGGCCGCCGGATTCACGGAAAGGCGCGCGAAAGCGCGCCGCCGCCGTCGCCTCCCAGGCGCCGGGCAGGCGGGCGATGTCCTGGCGCTGCGCGATATAGGCATCGTCTTCGGCCCATTTGGGATCGACGAACATCACCTCGATGATGCGGCGCATATGCTCGGGCGTTCCGTCATAGCTGTTGAGTACCTTGCGCGCGTCGTTGTCGGGGGACAGTCCGCCGCCGGAACACGCCACCAGCTTTCGGATCGGCCAATCGGGCTCGTCGCGGCAGGCCACGGTCATGGCCAGCCCGCCGGACATGGAGGAGCCGACGACATAGGCGTTGCCGACCTCCATTTCCTCCAGGAAGCGGCGGATATGGGTGATGCGCTTGTCGAACTGGCCGCAGAAATCGAACACCTTGTCGGTGCGCCCGAAGCCCAGGTGATCGGGCGCCAGCACGTGGAAATGCTCGGCCAAGGCATCGATATTGAATTCCCAGCTGAGCTCCGCCGCCCCGCCGAATTCCGCCGAATGGAGCAGAAGCACGGTCGGCGCGGCGCGGCGTTCCCCGGCTTCGAGGTAGTGGGTCTTGATACCGTCGATGGTGATGAACTTGCCGGGTGCGGTCATCGGCCCGCCCGTGCCGTCACCGCAGCTTGAGGGCTGGCCGATGCCGTGCCCAGATGGCGGATGCGGGGATAGACGTCGCGAGCGAACAGGGTGATGTTGCGCACGGTCTCCTCGTGATCCAGGAAACCCGCCTGCAGCATGCCGAGGAGATGCCCCATGCCGCCCACCCGCTCGCAGAAGGTCTCGATCTGGCGGACCACCTGGTCGGGCGTTCCGGCCATGACCACGCCCTTTTCGATCAGGAAGTCCATGCCCTCCTGGCGGATTGCCGCGGTGCGCCCGGCAAACTCGCCCTTCAGCGCCCGGACGTTGATGTCGACGGAAACATAGCCCGGCGGGTTGCGGAACTGGGGCGCGGTCTTGGACGCGAGGAACCAGCGCAGCGCCTCCGCCCGTTTCCGGGCTTCGGCTTCGCTCTCGCCGACGGCGATCAGGGGCATGAAGCCGAGCCGCGCGGTGCCGGCCTGCGGCCCATCGGGGCAGGCGTTGCGGTAACGGTCGAACAGCTTGCGCACCTGTTCATAGGGCTGCAGGAAGCTCGCGAAATTGAAGCCGCGCTTCGCCACCCGGTCGATATTGGGGCTGTCGGTGGAGCCCGTGGTCCAGATCGGCGGGTGGGGTCGCTGATAGGGGACCGGCCAGATATTGACGCAGCGTTTGTGCCAGTGGGTGCTCTCGAAATTGAATGGGCCGTCCCTTGTGGTCCAGGCCTTGACCACCAGGTCGATGCCGTCCCACAGGCGCTCCATGGTATGGGTCGGGTTGGTGTTGGACCCGAACAGCTCGTAGGGTACGCCACGCACGAAACCGGCATCCAGCCTGCCGCGGGAGATGCAGTCCACCATCGCCATTTCCTCGGCGATGCGTACCGGATCGGCCCGATTGGCGACCGGATTGCCGAGCACCAGGATGCGCCCCTTGGAGGTCTCGCGCGCCAAGATCGCCGCCGTCAGCGGCACGGCGGCGTCGAGGCAGGTGGGCGTCTGGTGATGCTCGTTCAGCATCAGGTTGAGGCCGAGCTCGTCGGCGATGACGTATTCGTCGAGGTAGCGGTTGTAAAGATCGGCGCCGATCCCGGAATCGAAATGGGCATTGGACAGGCTGACCCTGTCGGACGGGTAGCTGTCCTGCGGTGGCAGATGCGGATAGGGCATCTCCGTGAAATACCAAGCGTCCATCGCCGATGTCCCGCCCTCGATGGTGCCGGCAGGGGACCGCTACTGGGCGGCGGCCCCTTTGTTGGCCGGTTTGAAGTCGAATTCCTCGCGGATGCGGGGATAGACCTCCTTGGCGAAGAGCGTCATGCTCTTGACCGTTTCCTCATGGGTCATATGGCCGGCCTGCTGCATCATCAGGAGCTGGCCGAAGCCGCCGACATGGCCATAGAACGCCTCGACCTGTTCGAACACTTGGTCCGGCGTGCCGTACATCAGCACACCCTGCTCCTTGAGGTATTCGATGCCCTTTGTGCGCACCGCATCGGTCCGCCCGGAATAGGTCCCCTTCAGCGCGTTGACGTTGAACGACACCGGGACGTAGCCCGGCGGGTTGCGGAACTGCGGCGCCGTCTTGGCGCCCAGGTACCACGCGACCTTCTTGGCGAAGCCTTCGGCCTCTTCCTCGGTTTCCCCGGTCGCGACCAGGGGCATATAGGCGATGTGGCGGCGCACGTCTTCCGGATCGTCGTAGATCGAGCATTCGCGGTAGGCGTCGAACATCTCCCGCACCTTCACGTGCGGCTGCAGGAACATGGCGAAGGTAAAGCCGCGCCGGGCCACTTCGCGGATGTTCTCCTTGTCCGACGATCCGGTAATCCAGACCGGCGGATGGGGTTTCTGGTAGGGCGTCGGCCAGATGTTGACGCTGCGCTTGTGCCAGAACTTGCCCTCGAAATTGAAGCAGCCGTCGCGGTGGGTCCAGGCCTTGACGCAGAGGTCGATACCTTCCCACAGGCGCTCCAGGGTCTGGGTCGGATTGGTATTGGCGGCGAACACCTCATAGGGGACGCCGCGCACGAAACCCGCGTCGAGGCGCCCCCGGGAAATGCAATCGATCATCGCCATTTCCTCGGCGACGCGGATGGGATCCGCCCGGTTCGACATCGGGTTGCCGAGGATGCAGATGCGCGCCTTGGAGGTCTGGCGCGCCAGGATGGCGGCCGACAGGGGGGCGGCGACGTCGAGGCAAGTGGCCGTCTGATGATGTTCGTTGAGCATGATGTTGAGGCCGAGATCGTCGGCAATGAGATGCTCGTCGAGATACCGGTTGTAGAGGTCGGCGCCCAGTTTCGGATCGAAATGCTTGTTGGGCAGGCTGACCCGGACGGATGGAACCGTATCGGGATCGGGATGATCCGGATAGGGCATTTCGGTGAAGTGCCAGCAATACATGTCAAATCCCTCCCTTCCGCCTCAGGCCGCTTTCTGGGCTTCGGCCAGGAACCCGCCCAGCACGTCCATGAAGGCCGCGGGTTGTTCCAGATGCGGGAAATGCCCGCCGTCCGCGATTACCTCGAAACGCGCGCCGGGGATCTTATCGGCATAGGCTTTGCCGTAATCCGGGGTGACGACCCCGTCTTCGGCGCCCCAGATCACCAGGGCCGGCACGTCGATACGATGCAGGCGGCGCTTGAGTTTCGGATTGTGCATGTAAGGCTGCCAGCAGAACCGGGCGAAGGACTCGCGATTGCGCGCCACCACTTCGAGCTTTTCGTCCGGCATCTCGGTGTAGTCGATCTCGCCGTTGGCGGGATCGGCATATTTCAGCGCCTGGACTTCCTCTTTGGTCAGGAACCAAATGTCCTGGATATCCCTGTCCCAGGGCCCGCCGACCTTGATTCCATAGGGATCCACCAAGGCGAGCCGGCCGATGCGCGCGAGGTTCTTGGTCGCCATCTCGGCCGCGATCCAGCCGCCAAGGGAGAAGCCCAAAAGGGTCGCTTTCTCGATCCCCGCCTGGTCGAGATAGTCGAGCATGATGTAGGAGATATCGTCCATCGACTCGATCCAGTCGGGCCGGCTGGACTTGCCGAAACCGGGCGCCTCCGGGATGATGACCTCGAACGACTTTGCGAGTTCGTCGACCACGCCGCTTTCGCGGGTCAGGCTTTCCTCGTCGTCGAGCAGCACCAGAGGCGCGCCGCTGCCCCGGCGTTCGACCTCCAGCTCGATGTCTTGGATTTTCACGGTTTCTATATTTGCGGATTTCGTATCGGTCATGCAGGTCTTTCCCCAAAGACATCTTTTTTTGTCATTCGTATTCTAAGCAGTTGTACAGGCCCGCGCGGCCCAAGACAAGTTCATCCCCCACAGAATGAAGGTGTTTCGGCGGCGGGCGCTCAGTCCGGGATGGGTTCCTGGCCGACCAGCTCCAGGCCGTAACCGTCGAGGCCGACGATGGTGCGCCGTGTATTGGTCAGCAGGATCATGTCGTGCACGCCAAGCTCGAGCAGAATCTGCGCACCGATGCCGTATTGCCGCAGTTCGGAGATGGGCTTCGACAGCGGCCGGCCTTCGCGTTCGGCGACGAAACGGGACAGCGCCGTCGGGCTGGTTTCGCGGATGATGACCACCACGCCGCGGCCTTTCTCGCCGATCATTTCCATCGCCGAATGCAGCTCCGTCGCCCGGTCGCGCTTTTCCCCCGCCGCGAACTGGCTTTCGGTCCGGTCGCCCAACACGTCGGCCAGGACGTTCAGCGCATGCATGCGCACCAGCACCGGCTCCTCCCCGCTGACATCCCCCTTGCTGAGGGCCACGTGCTCGCCGGGTTCCACCTTGTTGGAGAAGACGTGCAGCTTGAACTCTCCGCCGTAACGGCTGTTGATGGTGGTTTCGGCCACTTTCTCGATGATCTTCTCGGTGCGCCGCCGATAGGCGATCAGATCGGAGATGGAGGCGACATTCAGCCCGTGCTTCTTGGCGAAGGTCAGCAGATCCGGCAGCCGCGCCATGGTCCCGTCGTCGTTCATGACCTCGCAGATCACGCCCGACGGGTTGAGTTCGGCGAGCCTGGCGATATCGACCGCCGCTTCGGTATGCCCCGCCCGCACCAGGACACCGCCGGGCTGGGCGATCAGCGGAAACACGTGACCCGGGCTGACGATGTCGGTCCGTCCGTGATTGGAATTAATGGCCACGGAAATGGTCTGGGCCCGGTCGGCGGCCGAAATTCCCGTGGTGACTCCTTCACGCGCTTCGATGGAGATGGTGAAGGCGGTCTGATGGCGCGTCTGGTTCTTGGCCGCCATCAGCTCGAGGCCGAGCTGATCGGCGCGTTCCGGCGTCACCGCCAGGCAGATCAGGCCGCGGCCGAACTTGGCCATAAAATTGATCGCATCCGCATCCGCCTTTTCCGCGGGCACGATGAGATCGCCCTCGTTCTCGCGGTCCTCATCATCGACCAGGATGAACATGCGGCCCTGGCGGGCGTCTTCGATGACATCCTCTATGGACGCTAATGCGGTGTCGGACACGGTCGATCCCTTGGTTTGCTTGTATTGCCGCCGGTTGGCGGATGCCCTGCTGCGGGATTGGAAAGTATCCCGCCAGACCCGGGGGATCAAGAGCCGCCCAGCCGCTTGCGCAAGAGCGGCTTGGCAGCGTGGCGGCGTTCAATTACAATCATTCCAATTTCATTAGATTGCAAAGGAATTTCAAGGGGCTATGCCATGACTGTCTCCGTCACCCCCCTTTCGGCCAGCTTAGGGGCCCGGATCGAAGGGCTAGACCTCCGGAGCCTGCCTCAGGGGGACGATCTCGCCCAGGTGCGGCGTGCCTTTCTCGATCATCAGGTGGTGGTGTTTCCGGGCCAGAAAATTTCGGCCGGCGATCAGATCGCCTTTTGCGAATTGTTCGGCGCCGCCGATTCCGATTACAAGGCGCCGCCGCAGCGGGATGACGACTACCGCAAGGGCGTCATGCTGGTGTCCAACGTGCGCAAGAACGGCGTGCCCATCGGCAACCTGCCCGACGGCGACATGCAGTTCCATTCCGACGGGGCCCATCGGGCCAGCCCCTACCTTGCCACCACGCTCTACGCCATCCGGGTTCCGCTCCAGGGCGGCGATACCTTGTTCGCCAACCTTTACGCCGCCTATGAGGCTTTGGATGACCCCACCAAGGCGCGGATCGCGGACCTCCGGGTGCACAACGCCTATATCCTTGATGCCACCAGCCGGGATGAGGAATCTCGGCCCGGCGGCATCCTGCGCGAGGCGGAGCATCCCCTGGTCCGCGTCCATCCGGAGACCGGGCGCAAGGCGCTTTATGTCAACCGGTTGATGACCCGCTTCATCGTCGGCCAGGACGACGCCGAGGGGAGGGTGCTGCTCGACACCTTGCTCGACCATGTGGAACGGCCGGAATTCATCTATGCCCATAAGTGGACGGCGGGGGATTTCGTGATGTGGGACAACCGCTGCGTCAATCACGCGCGCACCGATTTTTCCGCTGAAGAGGTGCGGCTGCTCCGGCGCTACACCATTTCGGAATCCGCACCGGCGCCGGCCTGAGCTCGCGTGCCGACCACCCGGCAGAAAAAAAGGGGCGCCTTGAGGCGCCCCTTTCGCTGGCAAAGCGTCACGCCCTTATTTCAGGACGTCTTTGTACTGGGTGAAGAACTTAGCAAGGTCCTCAAGCAGTTTGCCCGTCTCCGGCCCCTTGAGGGGGTCGATGGGCCGCTTGGTCTTCTTGTGCCAACCCTGGATCGCAGGATCGTTCAGCGCCGCGAACAGCGCGTCCGATAGCTTCTTCCGGACATCGGCCGGAACCCCCGGCGTGGTGCCGACGACGCGTTCGATGGTCAGCGCTTCCAAGGCCGGCTGGCCGAGTTCCCGCGCCGTGGGCACGCCCGGGAACGGGCTCTTAGGCTCGAACGACATCACCGCCCTGATATCGCCGTCCTTGCCCCACCTGGCGAAAGAGCGGGTGTTGAACAGCGACAGGTGGGTGTCGCCGCGCACCATGGACAGCGAGATCTTGGCCGAGCCCTTGTAGCCGGTCAGGAACTTGATATCCATGCCCATGGCCTTGGCCATGATCTTGCCGGCGACATAGGAACCCGATGCCTTGCTGGTCACGGCGTATTTCAGGCCCTTGGCGCTCTGCAGGCTCTTGACGTCCTGATAGGGGCTCTTCTTGCCCACCGTCAGCACATACTTGGACTGGGCGATCCGCCCGAGCCAGGTGAACTTGTCGATATCGTAGCTCTGTTTCTTATCGAGGATCTTATCCAGCAGCATCCCCGGCATATTGAAGATGGCGATGTTGTAGCCGTCGGGCTTGGCCCGATAGAGCACATTGAGCGCCTTGCGGCCGCCCGCGCCCGCGACGTTCTTAGGCACGACGTTGATCTTGCCGCCCAGGTGCTTGCCCATCACCGGCGCGATCTTGCGCACGTAGGTGTCGAACCCGCCGCCCGGGCCATAGGGGATGATGAAGGTGATGTTCTTTTCCGGAAATGCGGCGCCGGCCGAACCCGCCATCGCCAAGGCAGCGGCGCCAAAAGCGGCGGCGCCCATTCCAATGCGTTTGATCATGATCGATCTCCCATAACGGTCGTCAAAACAGCGTTGCGTTGATTGTTGTTTTTATTGGAGCGTTTCACTATCTCCAACATAGCCCAGATTTCTTCGATCTCGAAGGGCTTTACGCGGCCCCCCGTCAGGCTAAGGGCCAAGGAATCTGAGACACGCCGGGGCTTTCCCAATAACGCCCGGTTTCCAGGTCGTAGCGGCCTTGGTTGAAGCCGCCCGGTTTGGCCGACCGCATGATTACCGCCACCGATCCAGCAATGCCCGCGACCTCGGCATGGATGGCGTAGGGCTCGACGATATCCATCGCCCCCGGCGCCACCGGATCGCGCGCGGTTTGCCGGATCTCCGCCCGGTCGGGGACCGAGCGGTCATCGGTCCGCTCATAACGGACGATCTCCTCCGATCTCGTAAGCACGCCGTAGAGCACCCAGATATGGGCGTGGTCGTGGATCCGGGTCTTCTGGCCGGCATCCTTGATCAGGCCGTTGACGACGAAGCCGTAATCGGGGTCTTCGTAAAACAGCAGGTTCTCGTGGTTGGAGACCGGCCAGTCCTTGGAGCTCGCCGCCAATTCCGGATCGGCGAGCAGCCGTGCCATGGGCCCCTTGGCCTTGGGCCAGACCTCGACCGGATCGGCATCCGCTGCATAGAGCGCGCGGATTTCGTTCACGAATTGCTGAACCGATGCCATCGCCATGTGTCGTCCTCTCCAGGTTTCGCGCCGGGGTGCCCGACTATTCCCAGATCATATCCATGATCCAGGTGGTCACCTCGCCGCGGTAAAGCTCATAGCTCAGGATCTGTTCGAACAGAAGATAGACGAACACGAAGGTCCCAAGTCCGACATAGAGCGAGAGCTTCACCGACTTGCCGCCGCCCAATAGCATCCAGAGGAACACGAAGATCGGCGACGCGATGAGGAATCCGAACAGCCAGATTCCGATCACGCCCAGTACCATGACGCCAAAGACCAGCAATTCCCGCCGGACCTCGCGCGGCTTGATCTCGGACGGATCCAGCGTCGCGCCGAAGAAGCGGGTCACGAACCGGCCCGCTACCGTTTCCGTGACCGACGCGATATCCAGCAGCGAAAGCACGATTCCCGCGTAGCCGATGATCAGCGGGAAGTTGCGCTCCTTGCCCTTGAACTCGTAAGTCTCGTGCAGGAAGAAGATCATGAACGCCAGGATGCCGATCGCGAAGTAGAGCGCGCTTTGCTTTTCCACTTCCACCATCGGCTTGAGCGCACACACCAAAGCCGCCAGGCCAAGGGCGAGCGGCGCCAGCAGTATGGTCCGATGCAGACCCATCCCCAACATCACCAAGTAGGCGGCGAGGAAGACGACGACCCCAATGCCGCCGGCGAGGGACCGGGTGGAGGATCCGCCGCTCATGACGCACCTCTCTTGGATGCCGAGCGCTTGCGCAGCCAGACCCGGAAGGAGGGGATGAGCAGGCTGATAACGATCAGGGAGATCAGGATCAGCGACACGTCCCGGGTCACGAAAATCGCCCAGCTGTCATCCGATATTCCCATCGCCTGGAAGAAGCTGCGTTCGGTGATATCGGCCAGCACCAGGGCGATGGTGAAGGTGATGCGCGGATATTGATAGCGGATCATCAGGTAGCCGATCACCGCGAAGGCCATCGCCACCACCACGTCGCCGAATTCGCCCTGCAAGGCGTAGGCGCCGACCAGGGCGACCACGGTGACCGTCGGTGCCAGGATATGGGCATCGACATAGGTGAGGTAGGCCATGGGTTTGGCCAGGGCGAGGACGATCAGGGTGGCGACCACGCAGGCGATGGTCAGCGACAGCACCAGGGTGAACACCACGTCCTCATGATCGAACAAGAGGCGCGGCCCGGGTTCCAGGCCGTGCAGCACCATAGCGCCTAGGAACACCGCAGTTTCGGCGCTGCCGGGGATGCCGAAGGCCAGGGTCGGGATCAGGGAGCCGCCGTCCTTGGCGTTGTTCGCCGATTCCGGGGCGATCACGCCCTTGATGTTGCCCCGGCCATAGGGCACGTCGGGGTTGCCATCCCGCTGCACTTGGGTCGAGTAACTGAGAAACGCAGCGACCGTCCCGCCGACCCCGGGCACCGCACCGATGAAGGTGCCGATGCCCGAGCCCACCAGCATGGTCGACCAATTGGCGAACACTGCCCGAATGCCGGCCGAGATTCGCTGAATCTTGAATTCCGCGGCGTGGCTGGCGATCGTGCCGCCCTGCACCGCGAGGTCGATCATCTGGGAAATGGCGAACAGGCCGATCAGGGCGGGGACCAGCTTGATCCCGTCCCATAGCGCTTCCACGCCGTAGCTGTAGCGCACCACGCCGGAGACCAAGTCGAAGCCGACGAACCCGCAGATGAACCCGAAGATCGCCGCGATCAGGGCTTGCAGCAGCCGCGTGCCGGTGGACACCGCGATGGCGCAGAGGCCGAACAGGGCCAGCAGGAAGAATTCCGGCGGCGAGAACAGCAGCACGATTTCCTTGGCGATGGGAATAACCAGGATCAGCGTGAACACGCCGATCAGTCCGCCCAAGGCCGACGCGGTGGCGCCGGCACCGATGGCTTCCCCCGCACGTCCCTGCTGGGCCAGGGGAAACCCATCGAAGGTGGTGGCCGCGTTGGGGGCGATCCCTGGGGTATTGAGCAGGATCGCGGAGACCGATCCGCCGGTCGAGGTCGCCGCCATGGACCCGCCCATCAGCATGATGGCGTCGGACTTGTCCATGCCGAAAGTCAGCGGGATCAGGAGCGCCAGCGCCGTCGTGCCGCCCAGCCCCGGTATGGCGCCGAACAACAGCCCGCAGCAGGTGCCTGCCACCAGCCAGCTAAGCGATCCAAAATTCAGAAAATGCAGAGAAGCAGTACCCAGTGCGTTGAGCAGCCCCCCCATAACCTCGATCATGGGCCCTCTGTCCTGTCCACTGGGCGTGCCCCCCGACCCCATTATTCTTGCGCTTTTCCGCGCTTGCGGGGTCCCTGGGGACCCTCTTCGGCGCCACTCTATCCAAATTGGCCGAGGGCTCAAGAGGATTCCTCGGCGCGTCGCCGGGTATCTCGGCGCCGTCGGGATTTGCCGCGGTTGTCCGGCCTGGCCTAGACTTCCCCCCTGACACCGCGCCGGCGGCGCAGGGAGGGATCGATGCTATCGCCAGAACAATTCGAAGCACACATGGCCCAGGTCATCTGGGACAACCGCTGGAAGGCCCATAGCGCCTTCGACGAATGGCTGGAGAACCACATGTCGGCCGAAGGGGCCGCCGTGTTCGCCCGCGAGCACTGCGTCTTCGCCGACCATTTCCCCCGCTGGTTCGGCAACATGGTGGCCAACTGCCCACACCTCAAGGTCCGCCGCTACCTGATCGACAACATGTATGTCGAGGAGGTGAAGGACCCTTCCATCGCCAACGGGCATTATGAAAGCATGGTGGATTTCGCGGTGGCGCTCGGCCTCGATCGCGACTTCATCCACACCTATAAGGGGACGCTCTATACCCGCCTGGCGCTCGCCTATTGGGACCGCGCGTCCCGCGCCTGGCCCTGGCTGGAATCCTTCGCCGCCGTCGCCGGGCTGGAAGCGGCGCGCGGGCCGACCGTGGCGAAGCTCGGCCATATCGCCAAGCTGGGGCGCGATGCCTGGGCGCCGCTCAACCTGCCGGAAGGGGCGATGGCCCATTGGACGGCGGGCGAGGAAGCGGACATGCCCGAAGGCGGCCATGGCGACATGACACTCAAGATCCTCGCCCAGTACGCCGACACCGAGTTTCTGCAGGACCGGGTGATCGAAGTGCTGGAAGAATCCATGCAGGTGCGCTGGTACCACTTCGATTGCATCGGCCGTGACGCCCTCGCCGCAACCGGGGTCAGCGTCGAAGGCCCCAAGGTCGCCTGAACCGGGCAGAGGCGTCCGCGGGAGGGCGGATGGGGGAGGGCGGAGTCCTCCCCCGCAATGCCGCGGCTTGGATCAGTTCTTTTTCTCTTTCTTGGACTTCTTGATGCTGCGGTACTTGATGGCGACGACCTTCTGCATCCTCGCGACCAGGTTCGGCGCAAGATCCGGCGTGTTTAGGAAGAACGCCTGGAGGTCGGCGCCCGACATCGGCTTCACCTTGAGGCGAAGTTTTTTCGCCTCGGCTTGATAGGCCTTGGACGCCATCACCAGATCGAATGCGGTGCGATGCTGCGCCACGCGCTCGATCGACAGGGACGGCGGCGCCATGATCGCCCGTCCCACGGTATTGGGAGCGACGATGGCCTCCATCATCGCTTTCTCCTCCTTGGATTTGACCAAGGTCATGATGCCGGGAACCTGGGGAAACTGCGGCGAGGGCTTCATCGTCACCTGAACCAGAAGGTTCACCTTCCCTTCCTGGACCCAGGTCGGCTGACGCGCATACAGGCTGGTGATGGAGACGCTCGAGGTGCCGTCCATCTCTCCCCGCTCCATGGCGAGGAAGCCGCCGGCGGAGCTGTAGCCCTTGACCGGGCGGAACTTGGTGCCGACCAGCTCGTTGAGGAAGGAGATGTAGAGGGTGGAGCCCGACAGGGTGCCGCCGACCGCGATGGGCGCCGAGACCTTCTTGGCATCGGCGATGGTCTTGACCTTGGATGTGTTCCAGGTGATGACCAGGGTGATGGCGTCGGCGAAGCGGCCGACCCAGGTGAACTTCTTGGCGTCGAAATTGATCTTGGGCCGCTTCAGCTGCTGCATCAGATAGACGCTCTGGCCGATCACGCCAAGGACGGTGCCGTCACGCGGCGCGACGGTGTAAAGGTAGTTGGCGGCCACCAGGCTGCCGGCGCCGGGCATGTTCTTGGGCACGATTGCGGGGTTTCCGGGAAGCACCTTGCCGAGATGGCGGGCGTAGAGCCTGGCATAGAAGCCATAACTACCGCCCGGCCGGTAGCCGATGACGATCTCGACCTTGTTGCCCTTGAGGGCGGGGCCCTTGACCTGGGCTTGTGCCTGGGCGGGGACGGTATGGCCCGCGGCGACGCCGAGGCCCAGCAGTGCCGCCACGAGGAAGGGGCCCTTCCGGCCCCTCGGCGGGGAACAGTCGTAACGCAAAGCCATGGTCTTCCTCCCGTGGTGTAATGTTTGTCTTCTTTTGCCTGGGGGTCGCGGACGCGAGGATCGCTGGAACATGCGATCGCGGCGCACTCGGGCGGACGCGTTCGAACCGGGCGGAAAATTATCGTTCAGTATGTTAGTCTGAGCCAACAAAATCGTGCGGCGCGGGGCCGCCGCCATAATCGCCATAGGGGAGGCAGCGATGGAATCACCGGACGACTTCGAACGCCACATGGCCCAGATCATCTGGGACAACCGGTGGAAGAACCCGCATGCGCTGCAGGTCTGGGTGGAGAACTACCTCGACCGCCCCGGCGCCGCGGTCTTCGCCCTGGAGCATTGCGTCTTCGCCGATCATTTCCCCCGCTGGTTCGGGTCCATCGTCGCGAACTGCCCGCACCTCAAGGCCCGCCAATACATGATCGACAACATGTATGTGGAGGAGGTCGAGGATCCGACCATCACCATCGGGCATTATGAAAGCCTGGTCGATTTTGCGGTCGCCTTGGGCCATGACCGGGAGACGGTCTACAGGCACAAGGGCGCCATCTACACCCGCATGGCGATGGCCTATTGGGAACGGGCGTCCCGTGCCTGGCCCTGGCTGGAGGCGTTCGCCGCGGTCTGCGGCCTGGAAGCGGCGCGCGGGCCGGCGGTGGGCAAGATCGGCCGGGTCAACAAGCTCAGGCGCGCGACCTGGGTGCCGCTCGGACTGCCGGACGAGTCCCTGCTCCACTGGTCGGCCGGCGAGGAGGCCGATTTCCACGAAGGCGGGCACGGCGACATGACGCTCAAGATCCTCGCCCAATACGCCGACACCGAAGAGACGCAGGCCCGGGTGCTCGAGGTCATCGAGGAAACCACCCAGGTCCGCTGGTATCATTTCGATTGCATCGGCCGCGATGCGCTGAAGGCTTCGGGGATATCGCTGGAAGCGGCGGGGGCGGCCTGAACCGTCGGCCTGGGCGGGCAAGACAAGCAAGGGAGAACAATGATGTATTCACGTGACGAGTTCGAAGACCGCATGGCCGAAGCCATCTGGGAAAACCGGTGGAAGAGCCATACCTCCTACGAGACCTTCATCAAGAACCACATGTGCATCGAGGGTGCCAAGGTCTACGCCATGGAGCATGCCGTGTTCGCCAACCATTTCCCGCGCTGGTTCGGTTCCCTGGTGGCCAATTGCCCGCACCTCAAGGCGCGGCAGTACATGATCGAAAACATGTATGTCGAAGAGGTCACCGATCCGGAGGTCGAGAACGGCCATTACGAGAGCCTGGTGGATTTCGGTGTCGCCCTCGGCCTCGATCGCGACGAAATCTATAACTACAAGGGCCGGATCTATACCCGCCTGTGCCTGGCCTATTGGGACCGCGCCACCCGCGCCTGGTCCTGGACCGAGGGATTTGCCGCCGTGGCCGGGCTGGAGGCGGCACGCAGTCCCGGCGTGCTCAAGCGCGGCAATTGCGTGCCCAACAACCGCTCGGTGTTCCGGCCCCTCGGCCTGCCGGAAGAGGCGCTGGCGCACTGGTCGGCGGCGGAGCAGGCGGATTATTCCGCGGGCGGGCACGGCGACATGACGCTCAAGGTGCTGTCCGAATTTTGCACGACCCAGGCGGAACAGGAGCGCATCCTTGAGGTCCTGGCCGAGACCATGCAGGTGCGGTCGTACCATTTCGACTGTATCGGGCGCGATTCGCTGAAGGCCGCGGGCGCGCCGCTCGACGCCGTCGCCTAGCCGGCCGCGGTTCAAGGGGCGCTGGACGCCGTCGGTGGCGGCGGGCGGCGCACTCCGTCCCGAAGCGCAGGTCCACCGGCCGGGCGCGGCGCAAGGGGCCGCCCTGGTCGCGGCTCCCAATCGAAGGCCATGACAGGGGACCCGGCAAGGGGTTCAACACAGGAGGAGGAAAGGCATGAGAAAACCCGCACGCAAGGCCGCGACACCCAAGGAGGCCGTGGTCGATAAGCCGGTCCGCCTGCGCAAACGCAACCGGCCCGAATATGCCTCCGACGCGATGGCGGACACCCTCCAGGGCTTGGGATTCCGGTACGCCTTCCTCAATCCGGGGGCGAGCTACCGGGGGCTGCACGATTCGATCGTGAACTACCTCGGCAACCGCGATCCGCAGATGGTCTTGTGCAATCACGAGGACGTTTGCGTCCACGCCGCCCAGGGCTATGCCAAGGCCAGCGGCGAACCGGCGCTTGCCATCCTCCATGACCTGGTCGGGCTGATGCACGGCACCATGGGGGTGTTTAACGCCTATTGCGACCGCCAGCCGGTGGTCGTGCTGGGCGGCTCCGGTCCCCAGGACCCCGAGAAGCGCCGCAGCATCGACTATCTCCATTCGGCCAATACCCAGGGCGAGCTGGTGCGCCCCTTCGTCAAGTGGGACGACGAGGCAGTGACGCCCGAGGCGGTCTGCGAATCCATCGCCCGGGGGCACAAGATCGCCAATACCGGGCCGAAGGGTCCGGTCTATATCTCCATCGACGCCGGCGTTCAGGAAACCAAGCTATCGGGACCGATCGAGATTCCCGACGCTTCCCTTGCCTGCAACCAGGCGCCGCCGCCGCCCGCCGCCAACCCGGCCGCCGTCGAACAGGCCGCGGCGATGCTGGTCCGCGCCCGCAATCCGGTGATTTCCGGCCAGCGCATCATGCACCGGCGCGAGGCGGCGGAACCGCTCAAGCGCCTGGTGGAGCTGACCGGGGCGGCCTATGTGGAGGACAGCAACGGCAACTGCCTGGCGAGTAACCATCCCCAGAACCTCTCCGGAATCCGCGGGGTCCTGGGCAAGGCGGACGTGCTGCTGGCCGTGGATTCGCCCGATGTCACGGCCCTGGTCAGCGGTTATTCGGCGCGGATGCGCGGCCATTTGGGCGGCACCGGCTCCGGCACCAAGATCATCGACTTGTCGCAGAACGAATACGTGACCCGGTCGTGGTCCCGGGTGACCGGCAAGGTGGCGCCGACGACCTTGCAACTCCTGGCCGATCCGGTGGTCGGCATGGAGCAGCTGATCGATGCGGTCCGCTCAGGTCTGCGCCGCAACAGCCGCGCCCGCGCCGCGGCCCAGGCCCGGCGCAAGCGCCACGCCAGCGCCCACGATGCATTCATGAAGAAGCAGCAGGCCACCTTGAAGGCGCGCTGGGACGAGGTGCCGATCTCGCCGCACCGCTTCGCCCATGAGGTCTTCCAGGCGGTACGGCGCAAACCGTGGCTGCTGACCAACCGGGGACACCGGGCATGGCCCGTGGGCATCTGGCAGTTCCAGGGCTGTGGCGATTACCTCGGCCATTCCGGCGGCGGCGGCGTGGGCTATGGGCCCGGCGCCATGGTGGGCGCCGCGCTGGCCGCCCGCGACCAGGGCCGCTTCCCTGTTGGAATCATGGGCGACGGCGACTTCCAGATGAGCTCGGGTGCCCTGTGGACGGCGGTTCACATGAAGATCCCGCTGCTCTGCATCATCAACAACAACACCTCCTGGTTCAACGACGAGCAGCATCAGGTGGAGGTCGCCAAGATGCGCAAGCGCCCGGTGGAGAACGCCTGGATCGGCACGACCACCCGGGTGCCCGATTGCGATCTTGCCACCGTGGCCGAGGGCTGGGGGGCGTGGAGCGAAGGCCCCATCACTGACGGCGACCAGCTGGCCGCGGCCCTGAAGCGCGCGGTCAAGGAGGTCGAGGGCGGCGCCGTCGCCGTGCTGGACGTGCGCAACGCCTACGGCTGATCCCCGGATTTGCCGGTGGCCGGCGGCTCAGGCCGCGGTCCGGATGCTGGGAGGAGGTTCGGAAATTTTAGGCAGGGTGACGGTCACCACCGTCCCCTGCCCGAGTTCGCTCTCGACCGTGATCGATCCGCCATGGGCGTCGATCAGCCGCTTGCAGATGGACATCCCCAGACCGTAGCCCCGTTCAACCTCGGAGGTGAGCGGATCGCCGCAGACATAGGGATCGAAGATATTATCCAGGATGCTTTGCGGGATCCCACTGCCGCAATCCGAGACCACCAGCCGGGCACCGCCGTCCGCCATGCGGTCGATGGCGACGGTGATGGGGGCATCGCGCGGCGTGTGCTTGGCCGCGTTGGTGACCAGATTGAGGGTCACCTGTTCGATGGCGCGGCGGTCCAGGACGAAGACGGTATCGTCGGCGCCCATCTCGACGGTGATGCCGTCGCCGCGGCGCAGGCCCATGCCCTCGACCTTTTCGATGCATTCCTGGACGAGGGTGCTGAGGTCGACTTGTTCAAGGCGCAGATCGAGCTGCCCTTGTTCGATCCGCGAAAGATCCAGCAGGTCGGAGATCAGATCGTGCAGCATGCGGCCCGAGGAATGGATGTTGGCGGCGTAGTCCCGCATCCGGTCCGGTTTGTCGGCGATCGGCCCCATCTGCATGAACTCCGAATAGCCCAGGATGGCGTTGAGCGGAGTGCGGAGCTCGTGACTCATGGATGCGAGAAAGGCGGTCTTCTGTGCGCTCTGGACCTCGGCCTCGGCCTTGGCGGCTTGCAGCATGGCATCAAGGATCTCCAGCCGCCGGCTGGTGATCGCCAGCCCGGTGACGATGAACGCCATGCCGGCGGGGTAGATGTACCAGCCGTAATGCATATGGATCGGGCTGAGCCGCGCCTCCGCCGCCGCCACGCCGATCGAGCTGGCCAGCACGGTGATGGCGACCAGGCTGTAGAGGTGCAGCACGGCCACGATCCAGAAGCCGCCGACGATCAACGCCACGCCGCGCTGGGCGCCGGCGCGCGAGAGCAGCGGCCAGCGGAGCACTGCAAGATAGGTGGTGCTGCCGGCCGCAAGGACCATGCAAACGTTCACCACCAGCATGGTGGACCAGACAGGGGCCATGCCGTTTCCCAATCCATAATCCTTGTTTGCCCGCGTCCGCGGAAGAGCAGCAAACCCCGCCCCCACGATGCCGCTTTCGGTTGATTGACCTCAACTTCGTGTGGCGCAATAGGTAGCGCTTACAGGATAAAAGAACGCTTAACAGGGTCCCGACGGCGTCCGACAAAAGCATCGAATGCACGAGGATTTCCGCGGGTTTCACGCCGGCTGCCTGGCCCCTGCAATTTGGCCTATACTGATAAGAAGAAACAGCCCTCCCTACCCCCTGGAAGCGGGAAAAGCGACGTGCGCATTGCCACCTTCAACCTCGAGAGCCTCGATGACACCAAAGGCGGCGGCCCCAGCCTCGAGGCCCGAATTGAGGCGCTGGCGCCGCAGATCGCGCGCATCGACGCCGATATCCTGTGTCTGCAGGAAGTCAATGCACAGAAGCGCAAATTGGCGAAGACACGGGTGTTCTCCGCTCTTCAGGCCCTGATGAGCGCAACCGGACTGACCGGCTATCATCTCGCCGCCAGTACCAACCGCACGGGCACCGGTCCGCGCGACATCCACAACCTGGTGACCCTGTCGCGCTACGCAATCGAGACGACCGAGCAGCTCTGGCACGAGCTTGTCGCCGAACCGCGTCATGAATTCGCGACCGGCGAGGATGCCGGAAAGGAGGCAATGCTGGCCTGGGACCGGCCGGTGCTCTACACCCGCATCTCACTGCCCGATGCGGCGGTGTTGCACCTCTTCAATCTGCATCTGCGCGCGCCGCTGGCCTGTCCGGTGCCGGGCGCAAAGGCAGATCAGTTCGCCTGGAACAGCGTCGCCGCCTGGGCGGAGGGGTTCTACATGTCGGAGATCAAGCGCGCCGGCCAGGCGTTGGAACTGCGCCTCGCCGTCGACGGCGTGTTCGATGCCGATGCCGATGCCCTGATCGCGGTGGCGGGCGACTTCAATTCGGAGGAGCACCACACGCCGGTGGAGATCCTTCGCGGCAGCGAGGACAACACCGCCAACGGCGCCCTTGCCGCGCGCGTCATGGTCCCGGTGGAACATTCCCTGGCCGCCGACCGGCGGTTCACGGTGATCCATCAGGGCCGGCGTCAGATGCTCGACCACATCCTGGTGTCGCGCGCGCTGTTGGGCCATTACCGGGGTTCGGAAATCCACAATGAAGCGCTCGCCGACGAATTGGTGGGCTATGCGTCGGTCGATGCGTCGCCGGCTTCCTATCATGCGCCGGTGGTGGCGGTATTCGATTTCTAGCGGGCCGCCGCGCCGCAGGATGCGCGGTCAGAATTCCCGGCCGATCGCCCGGTCGATGGACAGGCGGCCGCCGCCGCGAACCGCGATGGCGGCGCACAGCACGGCCCACAGCATGGCGTATTCATAGCCGCCCTTGTTCGCGAAGAACCCGTTGGGGAGATGCACCGTGACCGCGACCCCAAGCACGATGGCGGCGGCAAAGGCGGTGGGCCGGGTCAGGAAGCCCGCGGCGATCAGCAGGCCGCCGAAGAATTCGATGCCGCCGACCAGGGGGGCGGTCAGCCAAGCCGGCTCGAACCCCATCTTGGCGAAGGCCGCGCTGGTTCCATTGAGGCCGCGGCCGCCGAACCAGCCGAACAGCTTTTGCGCCCCGTGCGGCACCAGGAACAGGCCCGTGGCGAGCCGGATCAGCGGCCAGGCGAGGGGAATGAGAGGTCCATACAGGCGCGACAGGAGCGGGATCAGGGGGCGGGTTCCGGTGCCGTTTCCGGCCATCTCTCTCTCTCCATCATTGGTCCGGAGGGGGAAACGCCGGGGCCGGGTTAGCTGCCTTCCCGCCGCCAGGCCCAGATCAAGGTGGCCAGCGCCAGCGCCAGCGCCAAAAGGGCGGGCAGCAGCGGGATTTCATCGACCCCGCGCACCACGTAATCGCCATTGGCGCGCAAGCCGATCCAGCCGCGTCCCGCAAGTGCCCGCTCCGGCCCCGGCCGGCGAATGTCCGGCAGTCCGTCCGCCGCCCAGACCACGCCGCCCCGGGTCGCCTTGGCCAGCGGTCCGAGCGCCTTTTCCGATGTCACGACGTCGGAAAACTCGAGCGGGTTGAGAGTGCCTGCGGCGGCATAGACGGTCTTCTTGCGGGCCGGGTCGGTGATCCGGTACAAGCCCGGCTCGGCGATGGTCAGCGCCCCCGTGGCCCGTCCGTCGCCGCGGTCGGTCAGCTCGAGAGGGCGGGTTTCCCCGCCCGGCGTCTGCAGGGTAACGGGGCTTTCGTCCTTCTTGAGACTGCGCCGGGTGACGGTCAGGCGGGTGCCCTGGATCTGGGCCCTGAGGTCTTCTTCCTCCAGGTCCGGTTCCTTCATCAGCCAATGCGCCGTGCGCCGCAGCAGCTCGGCCTGCGGTCCGCCGCCGTCGAAACCCCGCGCCCAAAGCCAGATCTGATCGGTCAGCAGTTGGGCGATGCGGCCTTTGCCGACCCTGTCGAGCGCCAAGACCGGCTTTTCGTCACGGCCCTCCATCACCACCACGCCGCGCCTGGCGGCGGCGTCGACCAGCCGGAACCAGCGCCCCCAGGTGGGTTCCTGGGCTTTCGGCCCGGAGCCCTTGCCGCGGAAGCCCGGCAGGTTGGCCGTCACCGGATGGCGGCGTCCGACCTCGGTCACCTTGGCGCGGAAGCCGCCGGTGAGCACGGTCGAGGTGGGGGCCAGCGGCAGGATGTCGCGGAGCGGCGTGCGGAACAGGCCGAGCGGAGTCGCCAGCGCCGGGCCACCCGCCTCCAGGATGGCGCCGCCGTCACGCACGTATTTGACGATATTGCGCAGGTAGTTGACCGGCAGCACGCCGCGCCGGTGATAGCGGTCGAAGATGATGAGGTGGAAATCCTCAAGCTTTTCTTCGAACAGCTCGCGGGTCGGGAAGGCGATCAGGGACAGCTCGTTGACCGGCGTGCCGTCCTGCTTGTCGGGCGGACGCAGGATGGTGAAATGGACCAGATCGACCGAGGGGTCGGCCTTCAACAGATTGCGCCAGACCCGCTCGCCCGCGTGCGGCAGGCCCGAGACCAGCAGCACCCGAAGCCGGTCGCGCACGCCGTTGACCACCACGGCGGCCCGGTTGTTGGCGGTGGTCAGCTCGCCCTCGGCGGGCTCGACCGCGACCTCGTACACGTTGGGCCCGGCATGGGCGACAGACAGTTCCAGCGTGTGGCTGAAGCCGGTGGCGAGTTCGAGTTCGCGCTTTTCGGCCCCGTCACGGGTGATGGTAACCCGCGCGCGGCCGCTGCCGCCTCCGGATTCGGTGATCTTGAGGGTGAGGACCGCCTGCTCGCCGACGATGCCGAAACTGGCCGCCTGCTCCACCATCAGCCGTCGGTCGCGCAGGTTGCGGGTGCCGGTCAGGATGCCGTGAAGCGGCCCCTGAAAGGGAAGTTCCTTGGCGGCCTTGGGGGCATCGTGGATCTGGCCGTCGGTGATCATCACGGCGCCGGCGAAACGTTGCGGTGGAATGTCCGCCATGATGCGCGCCAGCGGCTCGAACAGGCGGGTGCCGCGGTCGCGGGGCACGGTGGTTTCGGCGCCGGCCGCGGCGGCCGAAGTCACCGGCCGGGGCTTGCCGGCGCGTATCACGCGCAGCTCGATGGATTTGTCCTTGTCCAGCCGCGCGCGCAGATGGGCCAGTGCCTGTTCCGTCTGCTCGGCGCGCTGGCCGATGCCCTGGCTTGGGCTTTCGTCGACAACCACCACGGCGATGTCGGGCAGAGGGTCGCGCCGCTCCTGCTTGATCGAGGGGTTGGCGAGCAGCCCGACCAGCACGGCGATGGCCAGCGCGCGCAATCCCGTGCCCCGGGCCCGGCGCCACGCGGCGTAAAGAATCGCAACCGCGGCGAGGCCGCCCAAGGTCGCGATCACCGACCAGTCGAGCAACGGCGCGAAGACGATCTGGGTGTTCACGTCCATCGGCGCGTACCCCCCGGATTTATGGTGGCCGTGAGACTGCTCATTGGCCGAGCCTCTCCAATATGGCCGGGACGTGGACCTGGTCGGACTTGTAGTTGCCGGTCAGCGCATACATCACCAGGTTGACGCCGAACCGGTGGGCCAGCTCGCGCTGGCGCGAACCGCCCGGCACCACCGGATAGAGCGGCTGTCCGCCGTCATCGACCGCCCAGGCGCCGGCGAAATCGTTGGACCCGATGATCACCGAGGAGACGCCGTCGTTGTCCTGGCCCGCCTCTTTCTCGACCCACAGGTGGCCGCCGGTCCAGCGGCCCGGGAATTCCTTCAGCAGATAGAACGCCTTGGTCAGGATATGGGTGTTGGGCACCGGGATCAGCGCCGGAACCGGCAGCCCCGAAACGATCTGGCGCAACTTGGCCGCGCCCGGGCCCGACGGGGCCAGACCGCCGGGCGTGCCGAGCGCGCCGGACCCCTGGTCGCGGGTGTCGAACATGATCATGCCGCCGCTCCGCAAGTACCGCGCAAGCTTTTCCCGCGCGGACCGGCTGGGCAGCGGCTGGGCGGCGGTGATCGGCCAGTAGAGCAAGGGGAAGAAGTTCAGCTCGTCGCGCTCGACATCGACGCCGATGGGGGGCTTGGGCTCCACCGAGGTGCGCATGCGCAACGTCCGCGAAAGGCCCCGGAGTCCCGTCCGGGACACTTCATCCACCCGGGAATCCCCGGTCAGGACATAGGCGAGGCGGGTATCGAATGTGGCATCCATGGCCTGGCTGTCGGTCACCCGGGGCGCCGATCGCCGCTGGTCCTGGGCGTGGACAGGACCGGCGACGGCCAGGGCCAGCAGGGCGGCGGCGATCACCAGGGACGAGGCCACCGTGGCGCCGGATTCCTCCGCCCGCGCGACGTGGCCTTCGCCGGGCCGGCGCAGGAAGGGCCAGAATTCCGGGGCGAGGCCGCGCAGGATCAGCCCCGCCCACAGGTCGATGATCAGCAGGCCGAGCGCGACGGCCAGCAGGATCGCCTTGAGATCGGTCTCCGCCGGTGCCGCCAATTCGAGCGCCGTGACCCCGGCCGGCAAAGCGCCGATCGGCGTCAGGCGGGTGATGTTGTCGCCTAGGTTGACGGCGAAGCGCGCCGCGTCGTTGCCGTAGAAGCCGGGGGGACGGGTCGGCCCGAGCCGGATCGGCACCGGCTTGGTTCCGGCTGTCGCCGCCGGGGCCTCGTCGTCATCGGCTGGCAGGGGCTGGGCCGCGGCCGGCGGATCGGTGAATCGCCCGAACCCGTCCAGGCTGGTCACCGGCGGCAGCGCCTGGTTGCGGGCGCCGGAAACTCCTTGGCTCAGGCTCACCACGCGGCGCAGCAGTTCGACATAAAGGCCGGAGAGCGCCAGGTTCGACCATTCCGTATTGGCCGTGGTGTGGATCAGGATCAATCGGCCACGGCCTTTCTCGGCGGCGGTGATCAGCGGCGTCCCGTCGGCCAGCCGTGCCCAGGTGCGGTTGGGCAGGTCCAGTGCCGGCTGGGCCAGGACCTGGCGCGAGACCAGGACGTCCGTGGGCAATGCGAGGCCGGCGAAGGGAGAGGAGGCGGAGAACGGCGCCAGCTTGGCCGGCACCGTCCAGGACATGGCACCGCCCAATGCCCGGTTGCCGGCGCGGAGCGCCACCGGCGTCAGCTCGTCGGGCTTTTGCACCAGTCGCGGCCCGGCGAAGCGCAGCACCGTCCCACCTCGGGCCATCCAGTCCTTGATGGTTTCCCGGTCGCCCGGTGTCAGGATCGAGCCGTCGGCGATCACCAGCACCGCGAGGCGGCGCGCCAGCAGCGACGCCACCGGTCCCTTGCGCAGTTCCGCGTAGGGGCCGAGGGCGCGCTCCAGATAGAAGATCTCCGACAGCAGCGGTCGGGTCTGGGCCTTGTCCGTGGCGGCGGTCACGATCCCCACGGGACGCCGCCGCCAGCGTTCGTCGAACAGGGCCACGGTGGCCGCCGAGGCGACGCCCTCGACCTCAAGCCGGGTCAGCCGGTTGCGCAGTTCGGGCGGCAGGGACAGCACGGATTCGGCCGACCGGGCGCCGGCGGTGAAGGCGATGCGCTCGCGCAGCAGGACGCGGCCGCGGTCGTCCAGGCCGCGCACCCAGAACGCCTCGCTCTCGCCGGCATCGGCCCGCAGCAGGCGTCCTTTCAGTTGGGCCGAGGCGGTGTTGGGCGGCGGCAGCGCCAACGCACCGCTGCCCGGCGCATCTCCCATCACCGTGACCGGTCCGAAGAAGGTCAGGCGGTTGATGAAATCCCTGGCGCCGCCCTCGTCGATGCCGTCGGCGATCCACACCACATTGGCCCGCTGCTCCAGCTTCAGCCCCTTGAGAACCTCGAGCGCCTTGGCCCGGGCCGTGGGCCAGGGCTTGGGCTGCAACGCCTGGACCACGCTGCGCGCGGCTCCCGCGGTCAGCAGCTTGGAAGGGGCGAGCGGCCCGCCGCTATCCGGTTCCGCGGTGGTCAGGATGATGATGGGCTTTTCCGCCCTCTGTGCCCGGGCCAGCAGGGCCTCGACGGCGGCGGTGCGCTGGGTCCAGCCCCGGGCGGCGGCCCAGCCGTCGTCGATCACCAGCATCAGCGGGCCGGGGGCGTCGAACTGGTTCTCGGGATTGAGGACAGGCCGGGCCAGACCCAGGATCACCAGAGTGGCGATGGCCATGCGCAGGAGGATCAGCCAGAGCGGCGTGCGCGCCGGAGTCTGTTCGTCCTGGCGCAGGCCGAACAACAGCCGGATGGCGGGGAAACGCAACAACCTGGGCGCCGGCGGTGTCACCCGCAGCAGCCACCAGAGGATGGGCAAGCCGGCCAGCGCCACCAGGGCCCAGGGGGCGGCGAAAGCGAAGGCGCCGAAGCTCAGCATGGTCTGTTCGCTCCGTCTTGGCCAACGTCCTGGCCTCCGCCCGGGCCAACGTCCTGGCCGCGCCGCCGCGTGGCACGGGGCCGATCGAATTCAGGGCGCCTCACCATTGCAGGGCCGGTACCGTCATCGCCCCGTAAAGCGCGAGCAGCGCTTCCTGGGCGGGCCGGTCGGTATGGTGCAGCGTGAAGGACCAGCCGTGGTGGTAGGCGAGGGCGATGATCTGTTCGCGCCGGGCATGGAGCCGGTTGTGATAGTCCCGGCGCACGTTTTCGGTGCGGTTGATCAGGGTCGAGCCCTCCGATTCCAAACCTTCGAAGCGGATACGCCCGGCGAAAGGCAGCGATTCCTCGGCCGGGTCGAGGACCTGGACGAGATGGCCGGTGACGCCCCTGGCCGCATAGGTGCCGACGGTCGAGGCCAGTTCCTCCATGGGCCCGAGGAAATCTCCGAACAGCACGATATGGGCGTAACGCGGCAGCGGCTCCATGGGCGGCGCATTGGGCGCCTCGTCCCGTTGCTCGGCGGCGCGGGCCAGGACCGCCGCCATACGTTCCAGCGGCCCGCGTCCGGCAGCCGGCGGCCGGCCTTCGCCGGTCAGCGCGACATGCTCGCCCGCCTGCATCAGAAGCGCCGCCAGCGCCAGGGTCAGCAGGTCTGCGCGGTCGACCTTTTCTTCCAGGCGCCGGTCGGAGGCGTAGCACATCGACGGCGAGGCATCGCGCCACAGCCACACCGACTGTGCCGCGATCCATTCCTTTTCCCGGATGAAGACGGAGCCGGACTTGGCGCTCTGGCGCCAGTCGATGCTTTGGGCGGGATCGCCCGGCTGATAATGGCGAAACTGCCAGAAGGTGTCCCCCGGGCCGCGCCGCCGCCGCCCGTGGGTGCCGTGCATGACGGTGTTGGCCACCCGTTCCGCGGCCACCAGCAGCGGCGGCAGTTGGGCGGCCGCACCTTCCGCTTTTTGCAGCATCGCAAGCGGGGCGCGCGACCTGGATTGTGAGGCAGGCAGTGCCATCACTGGAAGTCCTATGCCATCGGTTCGGCGAGCTTGTCTATCACCTGGTCCATGGTGATCCCTTCCGCCCGGGCCGCGAAGGTCAGTGCCATGCGGTGGCGCAGCACCGGATGGACGAGCGCGATGACGTCGTCCACCGAGGGTGCCAAGCGTCCCTCCAGCACCGCGCGCGCCCGGCAGGCCAGCATCAGCGCCTGGCTGGCACGGGGGCCGGGGCCCCAGGCGACGGTTTCGTCAATCTCGGCATTGCCTTCGCCGGGCCGGCCCGCGCGAACCAGGGCGAGGATGGCGTCGACCACCGAATCGCCGACCGGCATCCGCCTGACCAGGCGCTGGGCCGCCATCAGTTCCTCGCCGTTCAGCACCTGGGCGGCTTCGCCTTCCGCGGCACCGGTGGTGGCCAGCAGCATGGTGCGTTCGGCGGCCTCATCGGGATAGCCGACGTCGATCTGCAACAGGAACCGGTCGAGCTGCGCTTCAGGCAGCGGATAGGTGCCTTCCTGTTCCAGCGGGTTCTGGGTCGCCAGCACATGGAAGGGCCGGGGCAGATCGTGGGAGATGCCGGCGACCGCCACCGAGCGCTCCTGCATCGCCTGCAGGAGGGCGGACTGGGTCCGTGGGCTGGCGCGGTTGATCTCGTCGGCCATCAGAAGCTGGCAAAACACCGGCCCGCGGATGAACCGGAAGCTGCGGCTGCCGGTATCGGATTCTTCCAGCACTTCCGATCCGAGGATGTCGGCGGGCATCAGGTCGGGCGTGAACTGGATGCGTTTGTCCTCGAGCCCCAGGACGGAGCCAAGCGTCTGCACCAGGCGCGTCTTGGCGAGACCGGGCACGCCGATCAACAAACCGTGGCCGCCGGCCAGGATGGTGATCAGGGTTTCGTCGACGACCTCTTTCTGGCCGAAAATCATCTTGCCGATGGCATCGCGCACATCTTGCAGACGTCCGCCCAGCGCCTCGATGTCGCCGGCAAGACGGCTGGCATCCTCTCCGCCGGTTGCTTGATCTGGATTGCTGTCAGTAGCAGTCACTGCATTCCCCTTCTCAAATCTTGAGCATCTCGGCTCAAGCGTCAAAGCTGAGGGGCCTTCGTCGCCATTGGGCGGCTTTTTTTCGACGAACGCGCGTCCATCTTATGACGGCACACTTGGTGCTAATCATTATAATCATAATACGACGAAACAAGGCGGTATTCCTACTTTCGAAATGGGCGAAATTATGGTGAAGGACCCGGAAATCTGCATCGCGGGCGTATTTCGCATCGATCGTGACGGGGTCTGGTACCACGAAGGGGCACCGGTCGGCCGTTCCGACATGGTCAAGCTGTTCGCCTCCGTCCTCAGGCGCGATGAAAACGGCGATCACTGGCTCCAGACTCCGATGGAAAAAGTGCCCGTCAAGGTGGAGGATGCGCCGTTCATCGCCGTCGAACTGGCGACGGGCGGCAGCGGCAGGGAGCGCAGACTCAGGCTGCGGACCAATATCGGGGAGTGGCTGACCGTGGGGAACGACCATCCTCTGACCGTGCGTCGGACCAAAGCCGGTCCGCGGCCCTATGTGGCGTTGGCGGATGGACTTGAAGCCCGCCTGTCGCGGCCGGTCTATTACCAGCTTGCCGATCTGGCGGAGGACGGCCCCGGCGAGGAGCCGGGCGTATGGAGCGCCGGGTGCTTCTTTCCCCTGGCGCCGCCCGGGGCGGAGGCGGGCACATGACGGCGGGCGGTGCCGCGGAACTGCGCCGCAGGCTCGGCGCCGGCCTGTTGGAACCCGAAGTGGCCTTCAACGCGCCGGAGTTCACGCTTGGCTTCGGGGCCGAGGAGATGGTCCTTGCGGTGGACCGCCACGGTGAGGTATTCCGCCCCGCCGCGGTGCTGGTGCCCCTGATTCAACACGACGATGGGATCACCGTGCTTCTGACCCGGCGCCACGCCGATCTGTCCGATCACGGCGGTCAGATCAGTTTTCCCGGCGGCCGGCTCGAGGAAGGCGACGACGGCGCGGTGGCTGCCGCCCTGCGCGAGGCCGAGGAGGAAGTCGGATTGAAGCCGCAGAGCGTCACCGTCATCGGCGCGCTGGAGACCCGGGGCACGATTTCCAATTACCGGGTGACCCCGATCGTGGGGCTGGTGGCGCCCTTCGATCCGGCGCCCCAGGTCGAGGAAGTCGCCGAGATTTTCGAGGTCCCGCTGCCCTTTGTCCTGGATCCCGCCAACCACAGGTTCCTGGAGCGCGGTTCCGACGGCCGGTCGCGGGCGACCTACGCCATCCCCTACGGCCAGTGGTTCATCTTCGGCTTCACCGCCCGTATACTGATCCGGTTGGCGCAGGTGTGGCGCGAAGGGGAAAGCACAGCCCCGCCGTCGGGGATGTGAGGACACGGGGGTCATGGTCCGAGTTTTTTTAGTCTATCTGCTGCCGCTGGTGTTGCCGGCCCTGGCTTACCTCGCCTGGTACCGGCTTCAGCGGCGCCGCGTCGAGGCCGGCACGCGCGCCGAAGCGCTGCCGCCGGTCGAGGAGGCGCCGTGGCTGGCTCTCGCCGCCGTGGGTGTCGCTCTGGCCCTGATGGCCGCGGTGGCGTTGGCCTTTATCGACGGGAACGCCCCCGCGGGTTCGCGCTATGAGCCGCCCCATCTTGAAGACGGGAAAGTTGTTCCCGGACGCCTGCGCTGACGCGCGGCGAGGCGCCCCGTGGCCGAACAGCGCAGGTTAGATCCCCAGCCCTGGATGAACGCGCCCGCGACGCGGTCGGTGATGGCGGCGCTGACCGCCGAAGGGGGGGAAGCGCGGTTCGTCGGCGGCTGCGTGCGGGATTCCGTCATCGGCCGCCCGGTCAGGGACATCGACATCGCCACCCACGAGCCGCCCGAGCGTGTGATGGCGTTGTTGAAGAAGGCGGGGCTCAAGGCGATCCCCACGGGGATCGAACATGGCACCGTCACCGCCGTGGTGGGCGCCGATCATTTCGAGATCACCACCCTGCGCACCGATGTCGAGACCTTTGGGCGGCGGGCGGAGGTCGCCTTCACCGACGACTGGGCCGAGGATGCCGCGAGGCGGGACCTGACCATCAACGCGCTGTCCCTCACCCAGGACGGCGTCCTGCACGATCCATTCGGCGGGCTCGCGGATATCGAGGCGGGCCGGGTGCGGTTCGTAGGCGATGCCGAAACGCGCATCACCGAAGACGTCCTCAGGGCGCTGCGCTTCTTCCGCTTCTACGCCTATTACGGCCGGCCGCCGATTGATACCGAGGCACTGGCGGCGGTGAAAAAGCTGGCCCCGTTGCTGCCAACGTTGTCGGGCGAACGCATCTGGGGGGAATTGGTGCGTCTCCTGCGCGCGCCCGACCCGGCGGCGGTGTGCCGCCTGATGGAAGCGCACGGTGTCCTTTCCCCCCTGTTCCCGGGGCAGCCCTGGATCGCGCGCCTTGCCGCCCTGGTCGAGGTGGAGGCGCTGAGGGGCATCGCGGGGGAGGCCGCCGATCCGTTGCGCCGGCTTGCCGCGATGGTGCGCCTCGATGCCGATTTCGCCCGGGCCCTGGCGGCGCGCCTCAAGCTGTCGCGCAAGGAGCGGGTGCGGCTCGCGGCGATGGCCGCGGCACCCGACCGCATCGCGGCGGAGGCGGCGCCGGCTGACTCCCGGCGGGTGATCTATTCCTTGGGGACCGAAATCTATCGCGATGCCGTCCTGCTGCGCTGGGCGGGGGAACGCGCCGATCTCGGGCGAGGTGCCAAGGACGGTGCCTATGCCGGTCTGTTGGACCAGTGTGACTCCTGGCCGCCGCCGGAGCTGCCGGTGAAAGGGGCGGATGCGCTGCGCCTGGGGCTAACAGCGGGACCCAAAGTGGGCCGGGCCCTGGCCCGGGTCGAGGCTTGGTGGATCGATCAGGATTTTGTGCCCGACCGCGCGGCCTGCCTGGCGCGGCTAAAATCCATCGTCAAGAACGGCGAAAATCGCGGGTAGGCCCGCCAGCCGCGGCGGGCGGGCCTTTATGCCGCTTCGGTCCGCGAGGACCGCTCCGCCTTTGTCCCGCTTTCCCTGACGTCGGCGGGGGATGGATCTTCTTTCGGTTTCGGCGGCATTCCCGGGAGGGTAATGGTGACGGCGGTGCCGACGTCGGGCATGCTTTCTATGGTGAAGGTGCCGCCGAGTGCCTCGGTGAAGCGGCGGCTCAGTGTCAGGCCGAGGCCGGTGCCCTCCCGGCTGCGAGTCAGCGCGTTCTCGATTTGACCGAACGGTGCCTCGGCGAGCGCAATGTCTTCGGGCCGTATGCCGATCCCGTTGTCGATCACGCGGATGACGGCCGAACCGGTCGCCGGATCCTGTTCCAGCCTGATGCGGACCGTACCGCCCTTGGGCGTGAACTTGAGCCCGTTGGTGGCAATGTTGACGAGGATCTGGCGCAGCTTGGCGGCATCGGTCTCTAGGGGGCTGAGGTCGTTGATCGCTTCGACGACGATTCGGTTTTCGTACTGTTCCGCGACCGGGGCCAGCATGCGCGCGACGCCGTTCGCAATGGCGGGCACGTCGATCACTTGGCGGTGGATCGCCAAGGAGCCGCTTTCGACCTTCACGAGGTCGAGCACCTCGTTGATGATTCCCAGCAGGTGCTGACCGGATTTGCCGATGTCCTGCACGTATTCCTTGTAGGTGGCGTGGCCGAGGGGACCGGCGATTTCCTTCTCGAGGATCTCGGCGAAGCCGATGATGGCGTTGAGGGGCGTGCGCAGCTCGTGGCTGATACTGGTGATGAACTGGGTCTTCTCCCGCGCCGCGGCTTCCGCGTTCGCCTTGGCCCTCGCCAGGGCAAGATTGGCATCATGGTCGGCCCGCGCCTTCTTTTCGGCGTTCCAGACGATGGTCAGAAGCAGAACGAACAGAAGGGCGAAAGCGGCGGCGATGACGATGCCGGTCTCCACGCTGGCGGCCTTGATAGCCTTGTGCAGCGCCGTGATGTCTCGGTAGATCTTGATCACGCCGATGACCGGGCCCTGGTCGTAGCCCGAACGAATCGGCAGGTAACCCGCCAGCAACCAGAGATCTTTCCGCGGTCCCGACCAAGCCCTGAATTCCTCCCTGAACAGTTCCCTCACCACGTTGCTGCCGCCGAACGCGGCGATGAAGCGATCGTTCTTGCTGTAATCCTGTCCAACTTCCATTGGGTCGGTCGAATAGGCCACCAGGCCGTCGGTGCCATAGATCTTCAGCTTGAGGATGGGCGTGCCGGCCAGGTAGCGGCGTACCGCCGCGTCGAGATGCTGATAGGAGGGATAGGTGGGGGCGATCTCGTTATCGGTTTCCGCCAGGTCGAGAAGGGGCATGACCTCGTCGAGCAAGCCGTTGCTGAGCGCCTGGAGCACGTAGCCGTTGGTTTCCGAGGCGATCCGTTCGGTTTGGGCGGTGGTGGTCAGCTGGTGGATATTGACCAGGAACACCGCCGTCAGGATCATGATCGCGCCCGCGGCGACGGCGAATTTCTGGGTCAAAGAGGGGTTGTGCTTACCCGCAGGCGGCTCGTCCTGCGTTTCAGTTGCGTTTGTCATGGCGTCGGTTGGCGCGCCAACCGTGATGTGCCAGGCGCGCCGCGGCTCTCCCATATCCAGGGACCCCAGATCCCCTTCGGATGCCCAGGGTCCCTGAAATAGGTAAAAAAACCTTTTAATTTGTTGGGATAAGGGGGCTCAGGGCCAGCTGGCCTCGGGCGGCAGGGACATCAGGATGGCTTCCGTGTTGCCGCCGGTCTTGAGGCCGAATTGGGTGCCCCGATCGTAGAGCAGGTTGAACTCGACGTAGCGGCCGCGGCGGATCAGTTGATGGCGGCGTTGGTCCGGGGTCCAAGCCGCGGTCATGCGCCCGGCCACCAGGGCCGGATAACAGTCGAGGAAGGCTTGGCCGACCGCCCGGGTGAAGGCGAAATCCGCGTCCCAATCCCCGGACTCCAGGTAATCGTAAAAGATGCCGCCCAGACCGCGCGGCTCATTGCGATGGGGCAGGTAGAAATATTCGTCGCACCAGGCCTTGTATTTCTCGTAGTAGGCGGCATCGGCGCCGTCGCAGGCCGCTTTCAGCGCGGCATGGAAGGCCGCGGCGTCGGCCTTGGCTGCGGCGGAGTCGGGGAACATCGGCGTGATGTCGGCGCCGCCGCCGAACCACGATTTGGCGGTGACGATGTGCCGCGTGTTCATGTGCACCGCCGGCACCAGGGGCGAGCGCAGATGCGCCACCAGGGAGATGCCCGAAGCCCAGAAACGAGGATCGTCCTCGGTGCCGGGGATCTGGCCGGCGAACGCCTCGCCGAACCGGCCTTCGACGGTGGAGACGTTGACCCCGACCTTTTCGAACACCCGCCCGCGCATCACCGCCGTCACGCCGCCGCCGCCGCCGGTGCCCGCGCCACCCTCTTCGGCCCGGGTCCAGGAGGTACGCTCGAACCGGCCAGGGGCGATGTCGGGTACCAGTTCGAGGGCCGGTCCGCTGAGCTCGTCTTCCAGCCGCTCGAAGGCGGCACAGATCCGATCGCGCAAGCCTTCGAACCAGGCGCGGGCGGCCTCTTTACGGGTATCGGGCGCGGTGGTCACGGCTCGGATTCTCCTTCTTGTTCTTGCCAAGGGGTGGAAGCGGCGGGCCGCGGCGGCCCGGAGGACGATAGGGGCGCGTCGCCCGGGAAGCTGCAAGTCTGACGCAGCCCTTCGCCCAGCGCCATGGCCGCGGCGGTGGCCACATTAAGGCTGCGCATGCCGTCCGCCAAGGGGATACGGAGCCTGAGCGCCGCCGCATCGTGCACGAAATCGGGGACGCCCGCGCTTTCGCGCCCGAACATCAACACGTCGCCCGATCGGTAGGCGGCATCGCGGTAGTCGGTCTCTCCCCGTGTGGTGAACAGCACGAGGCGGTTGTCCGGGCCGAGCGCGGCGCAAAAGGCGGACCAGTTCGCGTGGCTGGCAAGGGCCGCGGTTGCCGCGTAATCGAGGCCCGCGCGCTTGACCTTGGTGTCCGACAGCACGAAGCCCGTGGGCCCGATGATGTCGACGCCGACGCCGAGACAGGCGGCGAGACGCAGGATCGCGCCGGCGTTCTGGGGGATATCGGGTTGGAAAAGCGCGATGCGCAAATTGGGTCTCCGGGTTCCCGGGCGGAGGGCGGAACGGCTCGATTAGGTCTTTGCTTGATCAAGATTTTATATTACACCCACAGCCACCGACGCCACCCGAGGAACGGTGGATGCGCCGTTCCTGCCGTCGGGGTGGGGAAACAAGGAACGAAATATGTCACATTCCGCAGAGGATACAGGTCCTGGGCACCCGGCCGGGGACGATGGTGAAACGCGCCGCGATTTTCTGACCCTGGCCACGGCGGCCCTCGGGGTGGGCGGCGCCGCGCTGGCGGTTTGGCCGCTGATCGATTCGATGAATCCGGCGGCCGATACCCTGGCGCTGTCCACCATCGAAGTCGACATCAAGGCCGTCAAGCCGGGCCAGCGCATTACTGTCAAATGGCGCGGCAAGCCCGTGTTCATCGACCACCGGACGCCGGAACAGATCAAGAAGGCCGAGGCCGACGATGGCGCCGGCCTGCCCGACCCCCAGGCCGACAAGGATCGCGTCAAGAAGCCCGAATGGCTTGTCCTGGTGGGGGTCTGCACCCATCTGGGCTGCGTTCCTCTGGGCCAGAAACCGAGCCAGCCGCGCGGCGAATTCGGCGGCTGGTTCTGTCCCTGCCACGGAAGCCATTACGATTTTTCCGGCCGTATCCGCAAGGGACCGGCGCCGACGAACCTCGAGGTTCCCCAGTACCAGTTCCTCAATGAGACCACACTCCGCATAGGGTAGAACAAGGAAAAGCCATGACCGCGCCCAGCGAGCCCACCGGGGCAGCGCCGACGGAAGGCAGCCCCGGTATGATCGGCAAAGCCAAGGACTGGATCGACTACCGGATGCCGATCTTCAGTTTCATGGACCACGAGCTCCATGAATATCCGACGCCGAAGAACCTGAATTACTGGTGGAATTTCGGGTCGCTGGCGGGAATCATCTTAGTGATCATGATCGCCACCGGCATCGTGCTGGCGATGAATTACACGCCCCATGTGGACCATGCCTTCAATTCGGTCGAACGCATCATGCGCGACGTCAATTACGGCTGGCTGATCCGCTACGTCCATATGAACGGCGCGTCGATGTTCTTCCTGGTGGTCTACATCCACATCTTCCGGGGGCTCTATTACGGCTCCTACAAGCCGCCCCGGGAACTCCTGTGGTGGCTCGGCATCGTCATCCTGCTCTTGATGATGATGACCGCCTTCATGGGCTACGTCCTGCCCTGGGGCCAGATGAGCTTCTGGGGCGCCACGGTGATCACCAACCTGTTCTCGGCCATTCCCTGGGTCGGCGATGCCATCGTGACCTGGCTGTGGGGCGGCTTCTCGGTCGATAACCCCACCCTGCAACGGTTTTTCTCGCTGCACTATCTGTTGCCGTTCGTCATCGTCGGCGTGGTGGTGCTTCACCTGTGGGCGCTGCACACCCACGGGTCCAACAATCCGCTCGGCATCGACCGCAAGTCGGACAAGGATTCGATCCCCTTCCATCCCTACTACACGATCAAGGACCTTTACGGCCTCGGCGTGTTGCTGATCTTTTACATGGCGATCGTGTTCTTCGCGCCTAACGTTCTGGGCGAGCCGGACAACTACATCCCGGCCAATCCCCTGGTGACGCCGGCCCATATCGTGCCGGAATGGTACCTGCTGCCGTTCTACGCCATCCTGCGCTCGATCACCTTCGACATCTGGTTCGTGGAAGCGAAGCTGCTCGGCGTCATCGCCATGTTCGCCTCCATCTTCATCCTGTTCCTGCTGCCCTGGCTCGATTTCTCCAAGGTGCGCTCCGCCCGCTTCCGGCCGATCTACAAGCAGTTGTTCTGGGTCTTCCTGGTCGATTGCATCCTGCTCGGCATGGTCGGGGCGCACGCGCCCAACGACAAGGTGTTCCCCGGCATCGCCAATTTCGAATACGTGCAACTGGGACAGATCACCACGGCGTATTACTTCGCGCACTTCCTGATCCTGATGCCCTTGCTGGCGAAATTCGAACCGACCCGGCCGTTGCCCGAAAGCATCTCCGAACCGGTGCTGGGCAACCGCGCGGAAGCAGGGGAGTAGGACATGAGAAACATCAAAGCCCTTCTCGCCGTTTCCGCCATCGCTCTTGCGGCCGGTGCCGTCACCGTCAGTTCCCTTTCGGCCGCAACCGCGCCCAAGCCCAAGGCGCAGGACTGGTCGTTCCAGGGCCTGTTCGGCACCTTCGACCGGGCTTCCCTGCAACGCGGCTTCCAGGTCTACAAGGAGGTCTGCTCGGGCTGCCACGGGTTGAAGCACGTCGCCTACCGGAACCTTGCGGCGCTGGGTTATACCGAGGCCCAGGTCAAGGCCTTCGCGGCCGAGGTCGAGGTGACCGACGGCCCCAACGACAACGGCGAGATGTTCACCCGCAAGGCCAGGCCGTCGGACCGCTTCAAGAGCCCGTTCCCCAACGAACAGGCCGCCCGGGCCGCCAATAACGGCGCTTATCCGCCGGACCTTTCGGTCATCACCAAGGCCCGGCCCAAGGGCACCGATTACCTCTACGCGCTGCTTACCACCTACAAGGAAGAGCCGCCCCAGGGGATGAAGATGCCCGAAGGCATGTTCTACAACGAGGCCTTCGCCGGTCAGCAGATCGCCATGGTGCCGCCGCTGGCGGCGGACGCCGTGCAATACCAGGACGGCACCAAGGCGACCGTGCCCCAGATGGCCAAGGACGTGACCACCTTCCTGGCCTGGGCGGCGGAGCCGGAACTGGAAGAGCGCAAGGCCATGGGCCGCGCGGTGATCATCTTCCTGATCGTTCTCACCGCCTTCATGTATGCGCTCAAGCGCAAGGTCTGGTCGGACCTCCACTAGCCGGACACGAGGGGACCTGCCGATGGCCGAGGGGCGCGAACCCGTCCTGGGAGTGATCGGCGGTTCCGGCCTCTACGAGATCGACGGCCTCACCAACACGCGCTGGGAGGCGGTGGAGAGCCCGTTCGGTCCACCGTCCGACGAATTTTTGTTCGGCGAGATCGGCGGCAAGCCGGTGGTGTTCTGCCCGCGCCACGGACGCGGCCACCGCATCCCGCCCGGCGAGATCAATTTCCGCGCCAATATCGACGCCTTGAAACGCGTCGGCGTGACCGAGATCATTTCGATCAGCGCGGTGGGGTCGCTGCACGAGGATTTCGCGCCCGGCACCTTCGTCATCGTCGACCAGTTCATCGACCGGACGAAAGCCCGGCCGGCGAGCTTTTTCGGCACCGGCATGGTGGCCCATGTGTCCATGGCGCGCCCGGTGTGCGGCCGGCTGGCGGCCCTGGTGGAGGCGCAGGCCCGCGCCCGGGACATCCCGACCGCGGCCGGGGGGACCTATCTCGCCATGGAGGGGCCGCAGTTCTCTTCCCTCGCGGAATCGGAGCTCTACCGCTCCTGGGGCGCCCATGTGATCGGCATGACCAACATGCCCGAAGCCCGGCTCGCCCGGGAGGCGGAGATCTGCTATGTCACCGTCGCTATGGTCACCGATTACGATTGCTGGCACGAAGGCCACGACGACGTCACCGTCGACGCCATCATCGCCACCCTGATGGCCAATGCCGATGCCGCCCGCGGCCTGGTGGGGGGGCTGGCACCGGCGCTCAAGGATGCTCCGGTGCCTTGCCCGGCGGGCTGCCACCGGTCGCTGGACAGCGCCCTGATCACCGCGCCGGACGCGCGCGATCCGGAGATCCTCGCCCGCCTCGACGCCGTCGCCGGGCGGGTGCTGGGATCGTAACCGGCGGCGCCGCCCCATGGCCCATGACGCCCTTCGCCGTAAGCTGATCCACACCACCCAGGAGATGGCGCGCCTCGGCCTCAACACCGGCACCGCCGGTAATGCCAGCGTCCGCGCCGGCGCGGGGTACCTCGTCACGCCGACCGGCATGGACTACGCCGGCCTCAAGCCCGCCGACATCACCGCGATGGATTTCGAAGGCCGCGCCACCGGGCGGCGGGCGCCGTCATCGGAATGGCCGTTCCACGGCGACATCCTCAAAGCCCGGCCCGAATTCGGCGCCGTGCTGCACGCTCATCCGCCCCACGCCACGGCGCTGGCCTGCTTGGGCAAGCCGATCCCGGCCTTCCACTACATGGTGGCGGTGGCGGGCGGTGCCGACATCCGCTGCGCCGCTTACGCCACCTTCGGCTCACGCGCGCTGTCGCGCCATGCGCTGGCGGCGCTCGAGGACCGCCGGGCCTGCCTGCTCGCCAATCACGGGATGATCAGTTGCGGTGCCGATCTCGATGCCGCGCTGGCGCTGGCGGTCGAGGTGGAGACGCTGGCGCGCCAGTACCTGCTGGCTCTTTCGGCCGGGCGGCCGCAGATCCTGCCGGCGCGCGAAATGGCCAAGGTGATCGGCCTTTTCAAAAGCTACGGCCGGCAACCCGATCGGGCGGCCGGCCGCAACAAGCGCGAAAGCGGAAAGGCCTAAGCCGTCGCCGCCTGCGAGGCGATGTGCTCGGCCAGGAAGTCGAGCGTGCGCTGGCGCGCCAGCTTGGCCGCGTCCTCGTTGTAGGAGCTGCGGTGATCGCAGTTGAATCCGTGGCCGGCGCCTTCATACATGTAGACGGGCACGTCGGGCTGGGCCGCCTTGATCTTCGCGACCTTGTCCGGACCGATGCCCTTATCCTCGGTGCCGATGTGGCAGATGATCGGGCATTTGGGCTTTTCGTCGGCGAAGTCCGCGGCATTGCCGCCGTAATAGGACACCGAGGCGTCGTAATTGCCACGCGTCGCCCCGAGCCAAGCCACCGATCCGCCGAAGCAGTAGCCGATGATGGCGACCTTGCCGGCGTCGCGCACGGCGTCGGCCGCGGCCTGGGCGTCGGCCAGGGAATCGTCCCAGTTCAGTTTGCCCCGGGTCGACTTGCCGGTTTCCTGGGATTCCGGATCGTAGCCGAGTTCCATGCCCTTCTCGACGCGGTCGAACAGGGCGGGGGCGATGGCGACATAGCCGTCGGCGGCGTAGCCGTCGCAGACCTCCTTGATGTGCTTATTGACGCCGAAGATTTCCTGGATGATCACGACGGCGCCCTTGGGCGTGCCGGCGGGGTCGGCGCGGTAGGCGTCGAGCTTGAAGCCGTCGGCGGCGGTCAGCTTAACCGTTTGTCCCATTGCTGGTCCTCCATGTTTTCGTTGATTGAGCGGTGATAACGGAATGGTGAAATAAGGTTCGGCCCGGTTACGCCCGGGCCGTTTGTGAAGCGGGATTGTAAAGCCTCCGCGGCCTGCGTGCAATCGGCGCCGGCGTCTCAGACGTTGAACTTGAATTCGATCACGTCGGCTTCGCGGACGACGTAGTCCTTGCCTTCGGTGCGCAGCTTGCCCGCCGCCTTGGCCTTCTGTTCGCCGCCCGCCGCGACGTAATCGTCATAGGCGATGGTGTCGGCGGCGATGAAGCCGCGTTCGAAATCGGTGTGGATGCGTCCCGCCGCCTGGGGCGCGCGGGTCCCCGCCGGGATCGTCCAGGCGCGGCTTTCCTTGGGTCCGGCGGTGAAGTAGGTGATCAGGCCAAGGAGGCGATAGCCCTCGCGGATCAGCCGGTTCAGGCCGGGCTCCTCGAGCCCGAGATCGGCCAGGAATTCGGCGCGCTCTTCCGCGTCCGAGAGCTGCGCCACTTCGGCCTCGATGGCGGCGGAGATGATCACCATGCCCGCTCCCTGGGCTTCCGCCATCGCGGCGACCGCCCGGGTATGGGCGTTACCGTCCTTGGCCGCGCCCTCATCGACGTTGCAGACGTAGAGCACCGGCTTGGCGCTGAGCAGTTGCAGCGCCCGGAAGGCGCGGCGTTCATCGTCGGCGATCGCGAGGGTGCGGGCCGGCTTGCCCGCCTGCAGCGCGGCGATGGCGCGCTGGCACAGCGCCAGGGATTGGGCGGCCTCCTTGTCGCCGCCGCGCGCCCGCTTGGTCAGCCCGTCGACGCGTTTCTCAAGGCTCTCGAGATCGGCCAGCATCAGCTCGGTTTCAACCACCTCGGCGTCGGCCACCGGGTCGATGCGGCCCGCGACATGGGTGATGTCGTCGTCTTCGAAACAGCGCAACACGTGGAGGATGGCGTCGACTTCCCGGATATGGCCGAGGAACTGGTTGCCGAGCCCCTCGCCGCGGCTGGCCCCGGCCACCAGGCCGGCGATGTCGACGAACTCGAGCTGGGCCGGCACCAGGCGCGCGGAATGGGCGAGCTCGCCCAGCTTGTCGAGCCGCGCATCGGGCACCGTGACCTGGCCGGTGTTGGGCTCGATGGTGCAGAACGGGTAGTTGGCCGCGTCCGCCGCCGCCGTCGCCGTCAACGCGTTGAACAGGGTGGACTTGCCGACATTGGGCAGCCCGATGATGCCGCAGTTGAAGCCCATCAGCCGCCGTCTCGCTCCGGCGGTGCCGCCTTGCCGTCCGCAGCCTTGGCGGGTTCGGTCTTGGCGGCGGGTTTTTCCGGGGCCAGGATGCGGCCAAGTTCATTGGTGAAGCCCGGCCCGTCGCCCGCCGCGAGCCGGGGCGCGGCCGCGGCGACGGCGTCGATCAGCGGTTCCACCCAGGCCATCTCGGCCTTGGAAAAATCGTCCAGCACATGGCCCGACACCCTGTCCTTCAGCCCGGGATGGCCGACCCCGATACGGACCCGGGCGAAATCGGCGCCGATCTGGGCGGCAACGTCACGGATGCCGTTATGCCCGGCATGGCCGCCGCCGACCTTGAAGCGCACCTTCTCCGGCGCCAGGTCGATCTCGTCATGGATCACGGTGACGTCCCCGGGTTCGAGCTTATAGAAGCGCACCGCGGCGCCGACCGATCGTCCGGAATGGTTCATGAAGGTCTCGGGCTTGAGCGCCAGGACCTTGACGCCCGCCAGCGTCCCTTCGGCGCATTGCGCCTCGAACCGCTTCCGCCAGGGGCCGAAGCCATGGCGCCGGACGATCTCGTCCAGCGCCATGAAGCCGATATTGTGGCGGTTGCGGGCGTATTTGGCGCCGGGATTGCCGAGCCCCACCAAGAGGTGCATGACCAATCGCCCCGGGACCGGGGGGCGTTAAGATCCGTCCCCGTCGCCCTTGTCTTCTTCGGTGCCTTCGCCCTCTTCGGTGCCCTCGCCCTCTTCGGCACGCTCGACTTCGCCCTCTGCGCCTTCCTCGGCCTCGGCCTCGGCCTCGGCTTCGAGCGCCTCGTCACGGACCACGGTCGGGGCCGCGATGGTGGCCACGGTGAAGTCGCGGTCGGCGATGGTGGGCACCACGCCGTCGGGCAGATGGATGTCGCTGATATGGATGCTGTCGCCGATATCGAGGGTGAGGAGGTCGGCGGACAGGGCGTGAGGCATGGCGTCGGCGCGGCAGTCGACTTCGACCTCGTGGCGGACGATGTTGAGCACGCCGCCGCGCTTGAGGCCCGGGCAATCCTCTTCGTTCTCGAACAGCACGGGCACCGCCACGGTGATCCGCGTGTTCTCCGACACCCTGAGGAAGTCTACATGCAAGGGCTGGTCGGTCACCGGATGGAACTGCACGTCACGCGCCAGCACACGGTGCGCGGTGCCGTCCATGTCGATGTCGGTGAGGGTATTGAAGAACCCGGTCCGCCCCAGTTCCCGGCGCAGGCCCTTGGGCTCCAAAGAGATGGTGAGGGGAGCTTCCTTGCCGCCATAAATGACGGCGGGGATGAATCCTTCGCGGCGGACGGCCCGGGCGGCCCCCTTCCCAGCCCGGTCTCTGGCCCGCGCGGACAGTGTAATCACGTCGGCCATAGGTCAAATCTCCTGGTTCTGGCGCCGGCCTCCAGGGGTGCCGGCGCGTTTGCGCGGGTTCCTATACGGCAAAATGGCCGCTTTGAACAGTCCGGAATGCGGGCCGAAGCCTAGTCGAACAGGCTGGAAACGGAGCTTTCGGTGCTGATCCGGTCTATCGCCTGCGCCATCAGCGGGGCGATGGTGAGCTGTTCGATGGTGTTGGACAGGCGCACCGCCTCGGTCGCCTGGATCGAATCGGTCACCACCAGCTTTTCGAGCGGCGAGGCAGACACCCGGCCCACCGCGTCGCCCGACAGCACCCCATGGGTGACATAGGCCGAGACGCTCTTGGCTCCGGCCGCGGCCAGGGCCTCGGCCGCGTTGCACAGCGTGCCCGCGGAATCGACGATATCGTCGATCATGATGCAGCGCCGGTTCTTGACCTCGCCGATGATGTTCATCACCTCGGAAACCCCCGCCCGTTCGCGGCGCTTGTCGATGATGGCGAGGTCGGCGTCGAGCCGGCGCGCCATGCCGCGGGCGCGCAACACGCCGCCCACGTCGGGCGAGACCACGGTGATCTCGTCGCCGTTGTAACGCGACTTGATGTCCTTGCAGAACACCGGCTCGGCATAGAGATTATCGACCGGAATGTCGAAGAAGCCTTGGATCTGGCCGGCGTGGAGGTCCATGGTCAGCACCCGGTCGGCACCGGCGGTGGTGATCAGGTTGGCCACCAGCTTGGCCGAGATCGGCGCCCGGGCCGCGGTCTTGCGGTCCTGACGGGCATAGCCGAAATAGGGGATCACCGCGGTGATGCGCCGGGCGGAACCGCGCTTCAGCGCGTCCAGGGTGATCAAAAGCTCCATCAGGTTGTCGTTGGTCGGAAACGACGTCGACTGGATCACGAAGACGTCTTCGCCGCGGACGTTTTCCAGGATCTCGACATAGACCTCCATGTCGGAGAAGCGTTTCACGTCCGCCTGCGTCAGGCGCATTCGCAGGCAAGCGCCCATCGCCTCAGCAAGCGGCCGGTTCGAATTGCACGAAATTATCTTCATTATCTGCCTAGACCCCGCTGACCGGGTATCGCGCTAAATGGTTCTGGACCAGGGTTCCCGGTAGCCCGGCATTATCCCCCCGCCGGGCGCGCGCACTCTACCAGCGGGACCGGGCGGAGGCAACGCCCTAGGGGCCGGATTTGCCCATTCCGCGGCGGAGGATCCTGGCGATGCCCGGGGCGGCGGCGCGGGCCGCCAACGCGGCGGTGACGCCCCAGGATCGCTGCAGGCTTCCGGCCTCGACCGTGTTGGCCTGCTTGACGCTGCCCAGCATGCGGCCGGCCGGATCGGCGACCGTCCAGGCGATCTCGACCCGGTCGCCGCCCTCCGGCGACCGGCCCACCTTCACGGTGCCCGACACGACCACGGCGTCGGTGCCGCTTTCGCGGGATTCCGTGACCGGGAAGCCCAGCTTGCGGAGTTCGAACGCCAGCGAACGGCGGAGACTGACGCGCCCGTCGCCGGGCGCGCCGGTGATATCCCGGACCGCGACCGGCCGCAGCGGGGGCGATACGCGGCGTTTCGGGTCGGCGATCGCCGGTGCGATCCCGGCCACCGCGTCGCGGGCGAGGCGGCGCAGCAGCGGCCGTGACCCGGCCAGCCAATCGGCGCGCGCGACCAGGTGCTCCTGGTGGTGGAGCCCGGCCGCGCCGCCATTGGGTCCCAGCACCCGCCACAAGATCCCGACCCGGGCCTGGGACGGGGCGGGCCCCGGCCGGGTCACGGCGCGGCCCATCAGGGTATAGCCGCCGCTCGGTCCGGCGCCGGTCTGGGCGGCGATATCGTCGCGCCGGAACGCGGCGGCGATTTCCTCGGCAAAGGCGGCGCCATGGGGCATGCCGGCGACCGCGCGCACCTTGATCCCGGCCCGCGCCTGGGGCGCCACCAGCGGATTGTCGACCTTGCCTTCGTGGGAGAAAGGCTGGGGCAGCGCGCCGCAGGCGGCGGCGAAAAGGCAGGCGGCCACGGCCGCCGCCCGGACCGTTCCCCCCCGGGACATGCGCCACAACCTAGATGAGGACACAGCTCACCATCAACCCGAGGATCAAGGCGATGAGGAAATAAGCGAGATGCGGCATGGATCAGCCCGTCAGTGCTATCACCGAAATCTGGCGCCCGTAATCGGGCTCGCCGTTGAGCACCGACCGGCGGTAGCTGAAGAACCGGTCGGCCTCGGCGCAGGTATCTTCGCGGGGCGGCGTCACCCGACCGAGGCCGGCCTGGGCCATGCGGGCGGCGACGTATCCGCCGAGATCGAAAAGGTAATGCGCGGGCCGTGGCGCTGCACGGAAAAAAACCTCGTTGGCGGGGCTGTCGGCGAGGAAGGGGGCGGGAAATTCGGGCCCGACCTCGTAGGAAGCTGCGCCGATGCACGGCCCGATCGCCGCATCGATGCGCCCGCGCCGGGCGCCGAGCTCCTCCATTGCCGCCACCACCGCCTCGATCACGCCGGTGAGCGCGCCGCGCCAGCCCGCGTGGGCGGCGCCGACCACGCCGGCTTCACCGTCGGCCAGCAGGATCGGCGCGCAATCGGCCGTCAGAATGCCGAGCCCCAGGCCCGGAACCCGCGTCACCAACCCGTCCGCCTTGGGCGCCGCGCTCTGTTGCCACGCCGCCTCGACCACCGTCGCTTGCGCCGAATGGCATTGATAGGCGGTGACGATGCGCCCCGGTTCGAGGCCCAGGGCGGCGGCGGCCCGGTCGCGGTTGGCGGCGACGCGGGCGCCGTCGTCGTTCGAACCCGGCCCGGCGTTGAGGGATGCGTAAAGCCCGCCTGAGGTGCCGCCCTGGCGGGTGAAAAAGCCGTGGGTGACGCCGGGGACGCGGGTGAGGGCGTCGGCCCGCAGCCGGGGCGGCGCGGTGTCGGAGGGTTCGGTCATGGCGCGGCGTTTCCAGGTGGCTCGAACCCGGGGGGCACACCAGCGCCAGGCGAGGTCAGCGCCATCGCCTTGAACAGCGTCCCCATCTCTTCCGGGGACACCAGGCGCCGCAAATCCGCGTCGATACCGCGCGCGGCCTCGGGTTCGGCTCCGGCGGCCAGGCGCTCGGCCCGGGCTTGGATACCGAGCGCGAGCAGAAACCGGCCCTGTCCGATGGGCCCGTGGACCGCGGCGCCGCCGGCCCGCGCCGCCGTGGCCAGGGCGTCGAAATCGACATGGGCGGTGAGGTCGGCGCCGCCCGGATGGGCCAGGGGATCGGTGTATTCGTGTCCTCGCACCGCTTGCAGGGTTTCACCCAATGCGCTCCGTCCATGGCCGTAATCGATGATCAGGACCGCCGTCGGCGCCGCCGCCGCGCGGGTGGCCAGCCCACCGACGATCGATCGGGCGGCAGGGCAGAGTTCGAAGACGGCACCTTGGGGCACCGGGTGCCCGAGCCCGTCGGGCGGCTGGAACGGGCCGGCCAGGGGGCCGTCGGTGAAGGCGAAGGCGGGCCCGGAACCGGGACCGAGGGCGACCCGGCGCTCGCTCCAGCCCGGCCCAGTGGCGACCAGTTGGCGGATCGGCAGGGCGTCGAAGAATTCGTTGGCGATGACGATCATCGGCCCGGGCGGAAGGTCCGCGACGTCGGCGTGCACCGTTGGGCCGTAGGCTGCCAGCGCTTCCTTCTGGTGCTCGGTGAGGACCGGGCTGGTCTCGACCAGGTGCAGGCGCAGCGCCTTGACGAATTCCGGCCGGATGCTTGCGGCCCGCAGGGCATCGGCCATCAACGTGCCCCGGCCCGGGCCCAGTTCCGCAAGGACGACGGGATCGGGGGCGCCGAGCCGTTCCCACATCACCACGGCCCACAGGCCCAGCAACTCGCCGAACATCTGGCTGACCTCGGGTGCGGTGATGAAATCGCCTTGCCGGCCGAGGGGATCGCGGGTCCGGTAATAACCGTGCGCGGGATGGGCGAGCGCCAGTTCCATGAACCGGCCCACCGGGATGGGGCCGGACTCTTCGATCTCCTCGGCGATGACCCGGGCCAGCGCGTTCATGTCCCTTTGGTCTTGGTTCGGCCCGCCAACGCCGCCCAAATCAGCGCTACCCCCGCCGCGGCGACGGGGACCGACAGCCACTGACCCATGGTCGTGGTGCCCGAGAGGAACCCGATATGGGCGTCGGGCTGACGGAACAGTTCGGCGACCGACCGGAAGAAACCGTAGCCTAACAGGAAGGCGCCGGTGATCAGGCCGGGCCGGCCCCGGGCATGGGCGAAGCGGGCCAGCGCCGCCAGGATGAGGAGCAGCAGAAGACCCTCCATCGCCGCTTCGTAGAGCTGGCTGGGATGGCGCGGCAGGCCGCTCTTGTCGGTCGGGAAGACGAAGGCCCAGGGGACATCGGTGGGCCGGCCGTAAAGCTCGCCGTTGATGAAATTGGCGATGCGTCCGAACAACAGGCCGATGGGGGCCACCAGGGAGCAAAGATCCCCCAGCGCCAGCGTCGGCACCTTCCGGCGCCGGGCAAACAGGATGACCGCGGCGACCACTCCGAGAAGCCCGCCGTGGAACGACATGCCGCCGGTCCAGACCTTGAAGATGTCGATCGGATGGGCGGCGAAATGGGCGGCGTTGTAGAACAGCACATAGCCGAGGCGGCCGCCGAGAACGACCCCCAGGGTCGCCCAAAGCAGGAAGTCGTCCACCATCGCCTTGGTCAGGACCGGGGCCATGCCGGGGGCGGGCGGGCGTTCGGCCAGGCGCGCCATGACCCACCAGCCGAGGAACAGCCCCGCCACATAGGATAACGCATACCAACGGATGGCGACGGGTCCGAATGAGACGATCACCGGGTCGATATCGGGAAAGGCCAGGGCCAGGAATGGCGGCATGGAGTGGACCCGTTAAGGGGACGCTAACGCGCGGGAGGATAGAAGTGTGGGGCCGGCCCCGCAAGTCCGGCCCGAAAAATTGGTGCCGGAGGATTTGCGGCGCAAACCGGCAAGGACCGCGGAATCGAGGCGAATTGGGGGAAACGGGGCAGAAAATTTGGCAAGTCCGTTCTTTCTTCTTAAGTAAATAATCACTAACGTAACTCAAGGATGACTTGTGAGACCCAGGGTCATCTGCTACTTGGTCGTATAACATGCTGTTCAAACTCGTCGCAGTCTTCATGGCGGTGGTCGTCCTTGCGTGGGCGGACCCTTCCTTCGCGAAAAAAAAGAAGAAGCGCGGAAAACGGGGGGGAGTGGAGCAGCACATCAAGCTCTGCCAGGACTACCGTGCCAGACCGGTTTACCGGATCAGGTCATGCACCTATCTGATCCGGCTCAACCGGTTCGACGACGACAGCATGGCGCTGATCTTCACGGCCCGGGGCAATGCCTACGATGACAGCGGCAAGCCCGAGCGCGCCATCGACGACTACAGCGCCGCCATCCGGCTCAACCCCCGTCATGTCAATGCCCTGTTCAACCGGGGCTACGTCTATGCCAAGACGTCGGACAAGCTGCTGCTGGCGCTGCGCGATTTTTCCGCCGCCATCCGCCTCGATCCCGGGGACGCCGCCGCCTTTCTCAGCCGGGGCAACGTCTTCAGCCGGTTGGAGCAGTGGGACCGGGCGATTTCCGATTACAACGTCGCGATCCGGATCAATCCCGACAGCGCCGCCTCCTATTACAGCCGCGGCCTGGTCCACGAGCGCAAAGGCAACATCAAGCAGGCGGTCGCGGACTACTCCTCGGCCCTGACCTACAACCCTTACTCATCCGCCGTGCTGCACCGGCGGGGGTTGGCCCGCATCAAGAGCAAAGAGTTCGACCGCGCGATCGAGGATTTCGACATCGCCATCCACCTCAAGCCGAAGGCGGGCATCCTGTATTACGGCCGCGGCCTCGCCTATGCCGGCAAGGGGCGCTACGAATGGGCGATCGAAGACTACAACGAGGCCATCCCGCTCGATCCCAAGAATCCCCGGGCGTTTTTCGCCCGCGGCGAGGCCTTTGCCAAGATCGGCCAGTTGGAGCGCGCGATCGAGGATTACGATGCGGCGTTGCGGATCGACCCCAGGAATACCGACGCCTTGAACGGGCGGGCCAAGGCGAACAACCGCCGCGGCCACTATGATCGGGCGATTCAGGATTTCACCGCCGCCATTGAGTCGCAGCCGGACAATGTGGCGCATTACTACGGGCGGGGCTTCGCCTACGGCAAGAAGGGGGAATACCTTCAGGCCATCTCCGACTACGACCGTGCCACCAAGCTGGATCCCAATCACATCCCGTCCTACAAGTATCGGGGCCGCGCCAAGTTCTTCCTCGCCCGGTTCGGCGATGCCGTGCCCGACCTCAAGCGTTCGGCGGAGGCCGAGCCCAAGGATCTGTTCCGGTCGATCTGGCTGTATCTCGCCCGCGCCCGGGCCAAAATGGAGGGCGGGGCGGAGCTCGAAAAGGCGGTCCAGGGCGTTGATCTCCAACGCTGGCCGGGACCCATCGTATCGATGTTCCTGGGTCGGCTCCGCCCTGAGGACATGATCGCCCTGGCCGACCAGGGAAGCCAGCGCAAGCGCCGGGAAAAGCTGACCGAAGCCTATTTCTTCGCCGGTCAGTACTATTTGATGCAGGGCGATAAGGCCAAGGCGCTCGAGCTCTTCAACCTGGTGGTCAAGCTCGGCATCCGCAACTTCGTCTCGTTCACCGGCGCCAACCAGGAACTGGCCAGGTTGCGGGGCGACGAAGACGGCCGCTAGGGGCCGCCGCCGCCGCGCGCTTTCCCTCCTGCCGCCCTTGCCGCCGGGTGACCGCCGCCCCATAATGGCGCGGGAAGGATATTCGCCATGCAGACCCGAAACCCGCTTCTGGACGATCTCGCTCGCGTCGCCGCCGGTGCCCTCGGCGTTGCCGCCGGCGTGCGCCGGGAAACCGAGGAACTGTTGAAACAGCGGTTCAGCGCGGTGATGGGCCGTGACGGCTTCGTGA
>JAOTVC010000304.1 GCA_029863585.1 Alphaproteobacteria bacterium
CGAGCCGGCAATTTGACGAATTCGGCATAGCCGCCATCGCAGTTCCTGCCGACATGGCCGCCGGTGTTGTCGCAAAGCGGCTCCAGATTGGCCAGGCACCAGCGGCAATGGCCGCAGCTGAGATAGAAATAAGCGGTGACTGCATCGCCGGCGGCAAGGCCGCTGACGCCGGACCCCACTTCGACGATTTCGCCGGCGATTTCGTGGCCGATAATGAGCGGGAACCCGGCCGGCGTGCGCCCGGCCTTGACGTGCTGGATGGTCAGCCCCGAGCCGCAGGCCAGGACGCGGACGACGGCCTCGCCGGGGCCCGGTTCGGGGTCCGGCACCTGCTTGAGCACAAAGGCGGTATTCGGCGCTTCAAGGACCATTGCCTTCATCGGTGTTCTCCCTGTCCGGCGTTCAATCGGAATAGATGAAGTTGGCCGCCTTCAGCAGCAGGGTGCGGTTGACCCCGTCCGAATGCAGGAAGGCGGCGGCGTCCCTGAGCAGCTTCTCCAGGCCGACGTCACGCATATAACCGTAGCCGCCGTGGATCTCTGAGGCCCAGGTGAGCACCTTCCAGGCGGACTGCGAGGCGAACACCTTGGGCAGCGCGCCCAGGGTCCTGTCCCAGCCAGCGTCGGGATTGTCGGCCAACCAGGCGGCGCGGTGGATGTAGGCGCGGCTGACGTCATTGAGCATGCGCATCTCGGCCAGCTGCGCCCGGATGCCGTCATGCTCGATCAGGGGCTTGCCGCCTTGCACGCGGATCCGGGCCCATTCGACGGTTCGTTCATATGCGGCGACGGCGACACCCAGGACGGTGGCGGCGGCGTATGTGTTGCTCTGCGGGAAAAATCGGGCCAGCACCTGAAAACCTTCGCCCGGAGCCCCGACGACATTGGCATCGGGGACGAAGCAATTGTCGAAGACCAGCTCGGCATTGTTTGCCAGGCGCTCGCCCATCTTGTCGTGAACCCGGCCGATGGAGAAACCGGGTGTATCGCGCTCGACCAGGAAGCAGGTGCTGCCTTCCGCCAGGCCCTTGCCGGCCTCCGTCTGCGCGAACAGGAGATAAAGCCCGGCCCTGTTGCCGTTGGAGATGAAGTGTTTCATGCCGTTGATCAGCCAGCCGCCATCCGTCCTTTCGGCGGAGGTGTGGAACGGCGCGGCGTGGTGAATGAAGTAGTTGGACGCCGTCTCCGGTTCGGTGATGCCGATGGCCAGCAGGCAGCGGGGGTCGTCGCGGAAACGGGGCAGGTATTTCGCCCGTTGTTCCGGGCTCGCCGTCTTCTGCAGGGCCTGGGCCAGCTTCAGGGTCTGGGCCATGACCACGGCGACGCCTATGTCGCCCTTGGCCAGTTCCTCGATGACCATGGCGGTCGTCAGCGAATCCGCGCCGATGCCGCCCCACTCCTGCGACAGGGTCATGGTGCGGATGCCGGCGGCGTCGGCCTTTTCGACGATCTCCCAGGAAAAGCATGTCGCCGGATCATCGCGGCGGTCCAGCTCGTCCGCCACCGGGCTGACGACATCGCGCACGAAGCGGCGAACGGTTTCAAGGATCGCCCGCTGCTCCTCGATCTCGGCGAAAACGGCGTTCATGTCCATGGTCCTTGGTATTACAGGCCGAGATATTGGGTCTTGATGTCCTCGCGCTCCCACAACTCGCCGGGTGGCGAGGAGTGGACGATGGCGCCCTTGCTCAGGACATGGACGTAATCAGTGACCTTCAGGGCGAAGGAGATGTTCTGTTCGATCAGCAGGATCGACAACCCTTCCTCCTTCAACTGCCGGATGATGTTGCCGATATCCTGGACGATGATGGGCGCCAGGCCCTCGGTCGGCTCATCCATCAGCAGGATGCTGGGATTGGTCATCAGCGCCCGGGCGATAGCCAGCATCTGCTGCTCGCCGCCGCTGAGTTGGTTGCCCTTGTGCTCCAGCCGCTCTTTCAGCCTTGGGAAAAGGGCGAAGATCCGCTCCTCGTTCCACGGACCGGCGGCCTGCTTGCGGACGCCGACATGCAGGTTCTCAAGGACGCTCAGCGACGGAAAAATCCGCCTTCCCTGGGGAACCAGGCCGAGGTTCATCTGGGCGCGTTTGTAGGCGCTGATGTTGGTGACGTCGACGCCGTTCACCAATATCTGTCCGCGCTTGGGCGGCGCAAAACCGATGATCGAGCGGATCAGCGTGGTCTTGCCCATGCCGTTTCGACCGAGGATGCCGACGATGCTTCGGTCGTCCAGGTCCAGGGAAATTCCCCGCAAGACATGGCTTTCGCCATAGTAGGTGTGGATATCAATGACTTTCAGCATCGTTAGTCCGTTCCGAAATAGATGTTTTGGACCTTTTCGCTGGCCTTGATTTCCTCAACGGTCCCCGATGCATGAAACTTGCCCTGGTGAAGCACCGTGATGGTTTCGGCCAGAGCGAAGGCGACGCCCATGTCGTGCTCGATCAGCAAGACGGTGATCTGCGGATCGATGGTCTTTAACGATTCCGTGAACGAATTGGTCTCGGCCGGTGACAGGCCGGCGGTCGGCTCGTCCAGGAGCAGCAGGCGGGGATTGCCGATCAATGCCATACAGACCTCGATCTGGCGTTGCTCGCCGTGCGACAGGAATTTGACCTGGCTGTGCCGCTGGCCGGTAAGCTCGAACTTGACCAGGAATTCCTCGGCCCGTTCATAAAAACGGCGATAGGACGCCATCGGCTTGAACATCACGAATTTCGCGGCATCGGTCCCCTGCGCCGCCAATATGAGATTCTCCAGAACCGTCAGTTCCGGAAACAGGTTGGTGACCTGGAAGGTCCGGGAGATGCCCAGGGCGATGCGCCTGTGGGTGGGCAGTTTGGTGATATCGCTTCCGAACAGGTGGATGCCGCCTTCGGAGGCAAGAAGCTCGCCGCAGATGAGGTTGAATAAAGTGGTTTTTCCGGCGCCGTTCGGCCCGATGATCGCCCGCCTTTCCCCGACCTCCACTTTAAAGCTGACGTGATCGATGGCCAGAAGGCCGCCGAAGTTCTTCGTCACGTCCCGCAAATCGAG
>JAOTVC010000305.1 GCA_029863585.1 Alphaproteobacteria bacterium
TGCCGCCGCCGCGCCGCGCCTCCGATTCGCCGGCCAGCCGATCACGCACCTTCATGAAATCATATGAGATGAAGGTCTCGGTGCGGAAGACGCCCCAGGCGGAGCGCTCGAGCTCGACGTTCACCGCCTGGAGTTTGTCGGGCGGCAAGCGCAAGGTCACGATCTGGCCGATCCCCATCACGACATTCCACGACACGACTTCGACGCCTTCGGGAGGAAACCGCTCCCACCAGTTGCGCGCGTCGAGGGTTGCCTGAAACTCCTCCAGCACTTTGGATTGGTCGTGCTTGAGAAAGACGGTCAGCATTATCTCACTGCCGGAAATGTCCCCGGGATCGGCCATCACGTGCCTGCTTTCAACGCGGCTTTCGTTCCGCGTTGCCTATTTGACGAACGCGTTGGTGTAGAGCTCGTTCACGGCGGTCTTGCGCCGGATGATGCCCATTTTCATGTAGCTGTCCTGCAGCTTGCCCAGGGTTGCCCCATCCATCATGCCGAGCACCTTCTGGCCCTTGTATGTGCGCTCGGTGAAGTTGCGCAGGATGGCGGCCATGAGCTTTTCCTTGCCCTTGTGCGCGGGCACCGCCTTGACGTAGGCGATGGCAGCCTTGTCGGGATCGTCCATAATGAATTTGAGCCCCTTGAGTGTTGCGCGGACGATGCCGGCGACCAGCTTGGGCCGTTCCTTGATGGTTTTGTCGGAGGCGAGGATCGCCTGGGCCATCGACGGGAAGTAGCGCTGCGAGGGCATCGAGACGACCTTGTTCTTCAAGGCGCCCTTTACATAAATCTCCCAGTCGGGGACGCAGGCGCAGGCATCGGCCTTGCCCGCGATCACGAAGCCCGGCACGTTGCGCGGACCGACGGCGAGTATCTTTAGGTCTTTTTTCGTCAATCCCGCACTGGCGAGCGTGCCGAGCAGCGCGTAGTAGGTGGTGTCCTGATACGACATGACCGAGACGGTCTTGCCCTTCAGCATGGCGGGCGTGGTGATGCCGCGGTCGCCGCGCGCGACCACCACCATCAGCGCACCGCCGCCGAGCAGCGCCACCGAACGCACGGGAATGCCGTTGGGGCGCACGATGATGGGTGTGTCGCCGAGGCCGCCGCCGACCGGCGCGTTTCCGACACCAACCTGCTTGGCGACGTCGACGCCGCCCTTGGCGCGCACGAATGTGACGTCATAGCCCTCGGCCTTGTAGTAGCCGAGATGCTTGGCCAGCATCCACGGCGCGAAGGCCGGCAGCACGGCCGGCGCCGGCAGCAGATAGTTGATCTTTTCCGCGGCCGAGGCGGCGGTGGTCGACAAGGCGAGGGTGGCGGCCAGAACCGCGCCTGCCAGCTTACCGGTATGTCGTTCGGCTCGTTTCATTCGTCTGCCCTTTCAGTGGTGCGGATGAGATTGCGGGCGCCGTCACGGTAGGCGCGGCGATGGTTGCTTTTTTGATGTCTGTCGTGGCGGGGAAGCTAGGCGGTCCGCGATGGTCGAGGGCGGCCCCGCATTCGCGCGATCTGGTCGGTGCAAGGCCGTTAGGCTCTCGCAAAATGGCGATGACGTCGTGCAAACCCGCAGTCCTCCCGGCCCCTGCTTGGTCACTCAACGTTTATTGCGGGCGTCTTTTTCAGTGTTGAGTGTTTTATATACAAAACAATTGTTCTTATACGAGACAGTCTATTAAGTTTGGTTCTCGAAATCAAGGCCGGTCCGGTCCGGGTAGTCGGAACGGTGGCGGCGGTATTGGGTTCGAGCGTGCGGGGTGGGTTAGATGGACCAAAAAGACGGCCGTGACGTCCTGCTTTGCGGCAGTATTCCATTTGAGGATACCGGCGCAGTGATGAGCGCGGAGGCCGCCGCGCTTGGCGACCGCCTTTTGAGAGTGCCGGACGGCGAGACCGGTCCGCGGGCCAACTGGATTGCCTGGCAGTATTCGGTGTTTGCCCGGCAGCCGGCTTTCGAGCCGCTGGAACACGCCGAGCGGGACTACCAGCTTCGCCCACCATTCCGTTTGAAGCCCGGCGCCAGCGCGGGGGATATCGACTTCGGCACGCTTGGGTTCGTTGACGCAGCCTTGGCCTCGTACGCACTTTTCCGGAGGCGGCGACAGGCGGGCGATTTTCTACCCGAAGCGCGGTTTCAGGTCTGTCTGCCGACGCCGTTCGCCCCGGTCTATTCCTTCACCGACTATGCCAGCCAGGAGGCCGTCTATCCCCGCTACGAAGCCGCGATGCTGGCGGAGTTGGCGCGCCTTGCGAGCGAAATCCCCGCCGAGGATCTGGCCGTGCAGTGGGATGTCGCCACCGAAATGAGCTTGTTCGAAAAGGTCTATCCCGCGCCGATGGATGATCCGGACCGGGTTCTGATGGCGCGCTTGGCCAAGCTTGGCGATGCGGTCCCCGCGGGCGTCGAGCTTGGCTACCACCTCTGCTATGGCAGCATGAACAACCGCCATTGGAAGGAGCCGGACGATCTGGCCAAGCTGGTCTGGGTCGCCAATCGGCTTGCCGGGACGGTCGGCCGGCCGATCGACTGGGTTCACATGCCGGTGCCGATCGACCGCGATGACGATGCCTATTTTGCGCCTCTGGCTGCGCTTGGGCTGGGGCGGGATACGGCGCTCTTTTTGGGCCTGCTGCACCTCGCCGACGGGTTGCCGGGTGCCGGTCGGCGGGCCGCGGCGGCGGCCAGGCAGGTGCGGGATTTCGGGATTGCGGCCGAGTGCGGTTTTGGCCGCATGGAGGCCGAGCAGTCTCGCACACTCCTCGATCTCCATCGCCAGGCAGCCGATGCGCTCGGCTGACCGGCGGACGTTAGCCCAGCTTCACGAGCACATCGTCGCCGTCGACCTTGACCTCATAGACCGCCAGATCGTCTTCGGCCGGCGGGGCCAGACATTTGCCCGTCTTGATGTCGAACTTGGCTGCATGGAGCGGGCATTCGACCTGCCCGTCCTCGACGAAGCCGTCGCTCAATAACGCGAAGGCATGGGGGCAGACATTCTCGGTGGCATGAAA
>JAOTVC010000306.1 GCA_029863585.1 Alphaproteobacteria bacterium
CTTGCGCCGCTTACCTATCGCGACCTGACCGGCTTGATGGATCAGGCCGGAGAAGATCTCAATGCCTTGGGATTCGGACGCGGCGACCGCATAGCCGTCATCGGGCCGAACAATCCAGCCATAGCTGCGCTGTTTCTCGGAATTTGGGATTGTGCCACCGCGGTCCCATTGAATCCGGCGCTTTCCCTCGGCGAGTTTCTCATTTACCTCAAAGACCTGAAGGTCCAAGCGGTCGCAGTCGATAGCGGGATCGACACGCCGGCAAGGGCGGCGGCGCAGGAGATCGGCCTGCCTATTCTGGAAATCGAACACGGCGACGGACCGGTGACGGCCAAGTTCGATATCCGGGCCGAGTCCGTGTCCAGAACTTCCTCAATGCAGGAGCGACCGGAGATTGACGACGCGGCACTGGTCCTGATCACGTCCGGCACCACGACGCACAGCAAGATCGTTCCGGTCAGCCACCGGAACTTCATCAATAAAGTCAGAATCACTGTTGCCGATATGGCGCTGACGCGGGCCGACCGATGCCTAAACCTCATGCCGATGTTTCATGCGGGTGGTCTCCACGGCTCACTTGGGGGCGTTTTCCTTACAGGCGGAAGCCTCGTCTTTCTCCCCAATTTTTCGGCGGAGAACTTTTTCCACGTTGTGGAATCCCTCGCTCCCACCTGGTACACGGCCAGCTCTACCTTCCAACATGCGATCGTGGCCGCGGCCGGCAACCACAACCACGCCCTCGAAAGGTCGCGAATCCGTTTCATAAGGGTTGGGGCAGGCCCGCTCGACCCGCAGATTCGGAACGATCTGGAGCGGCTCTTTCGTGCGCCGGTGATGGGCGCATACGCCAGCACCGAAACGGGACAGATCGCCATCGACCCGCTCCCCCCTGCCGTCCGCAAGCCGGGCACGGCGGGACGTGTCGCCGGTCTCGAAGTTGCGATCATGGGACCGGAAAACAAGCCCCTGGGTCCGGGGCAGCGCGGCGAGATCGTCGTTAATCCGACCGATATATTCGGCGGCTATGAGAACGATGCCGCTGCCAACGCCGAATCCTTCATCGCCGGCTGGTTCCGTACCGGCGACGAGGGGATGCTTGATGAAGACGGCTACCTGACCCTCACCGGGCGCATCAAGGACATCATCAATCGGGGGGGCGAAAAGATCACTCCGTCGGAGGTGGAAGACGCCATCAAATGCCATCCCGATGTTGCCGCCGCCGTGATCTTCCCGATCCCTCACGCCACGCTGGGGCAGGAAGTCGCGGCCGCGGTGGTGCCGGAGGACGGCGCCATTCTGACCGAAGAGATGCTATCCGAATTCCTGCGTGGGAGGCTCGCTGGTTTCAAGTTGCCGCGGCGCATCGTGATAACCGCCGACATTCCCAAAGACCCCAACGGCAAGGTCCAGCGCCACGCTCTTGCCCAGACGTTCGCACTCGAAGACGCTGCTCTCTCGCGGGCGGAGAATCGGGATGCCGACCGGCGTCCGACGGCCTTGGAGGCCAAGTTGCAGCAGATTTGGATGGAGTTGCTCTCTCTCGACGACATCGGACTAAACGACGACTTTTTTATATTGGGGGGCGATTCACTGCAGGCGGTCGATCTTTTCCTGCGCATCGAGGAGGAGATGGGACGCCGCCTGCCGCGGTCGATCCTGTTCGAGGCCGGCACGGTCGCCAAAATGGCTGAACGGATCGAAGCATCGGTTCCCTCCTCTTGCCTGGTCCCGATCCAGCCCGAAGGAGACAGGCTGCCATTCTTCTGCATTCATGACCGCAACGGCGAGGTGCTGAACTACCGCCAGCTCGCGCGCCAAATGGGCGACGGGCAGCCGTTCTATGGGATCCAGGCTCGCGGGCTCGACGGTGAAGATCCCCCGTTTGCGAATATCGAAGACATGGCGGAGTACTACATCAAGGAAATCAAGAAGGTTCAGCCGCTGGGGCCTTATTTCCTCGGCGGTTACTCCATGGGCGGGCATGTTGCCCTTGTCATGTCGCAGCGGCTGCGTGCCGCGGGCGAGGAAGTGGCGTTCTTGGCCCTGCTGGATTCCTACAGTAATTCCGGACAACGGCGCGTGGGCATGGGAAGCTGGTTTGCGCAACACCGGGCGCGGCTGAAAGAACTTCCGGCACCCAAGCTGCCGTCCTACCTTTGGCTGCGCGCGGCCAACCTGGCAGGCATGATTACCACGAGCCTGTTCGTCCGAAGCTTTGCCACGGGTTGGCGGTTCTTCCAAACTCGCGGCAAGCCGATCCCCCGTATCCTGCGGCGCCCCGTATTGGCCAATCACATGATTCTGCGCGATTACCGGCCGCGGCCCTATGAGGGCGATGTAACGCTTTTCAAGGCGGAGCTCTACGCGTGGTCTCACCCCATGCAGCATGAAGGCTGGCGCGACATAATAAGGGGCAAATTCGAGGTCAGACCCGTGCCGGGGGGGCATTTTGACATTATGAATTTACCGCATGTCCAGGTATTGGCGGCTGAATTGTCCGATGCCCTGGACAGCGCACAAAATGCTCACCGCAACCGGCACGGTTCGCGGCCGAAGGTCCTCAGTACTTCTTCATAGTCGAGGAATAGGGTTGCGAAAGACCACGCTGAATTTCCAGTAACAGGAAGAAACGAAGGATCCGCAGTGCAGGGCGAACGGCTGTAGCCATTTTGCCGACGTTATTTGCCGGCTGGCAGTAAATGTTCGCGGGAAGGCCCCGGGGCGCCGCCCGCGAACATTCGGCCCAGCCGAATACCCTAGTCGATAAAGCCTGCACGGCGGCGAGAGTCACAAACCATGGCGAGGGAGGGCACTTATCGGGAGCGGCCGATCCTGCGGTCAAGCGAGTAAGGCCCGCCGCCACGCAGGGAGACTGCGACCAGGATCAGCGCCCACGCGAGGACATATTCGAAACCGTCATCACGCCAGTTATAGTGGTGCCTGAAAATGAAAGCGAGATGGAACAACTCCAATGCCGCTAACGGCGCAAAGAATCGGATGAACAGGC